>JBEBWN010000294.1:0-5442 GCA_040392235.1 Taibaiella helva
AGCATAGATTGGTCCGTAGTATTCTTCAAAAGGTAACCCATGCAACCCAGGGCCATAATATGCTGTACATTAAATAAAGCTTCCTGGCCTGACAGGATCAAAATCGGCAGTTCGGGGTACTCTGTACGAATACTCTGTATCAGTTCGGTTCCATAAAGGCTACCCGACATCTGAAGGTCTGTTAACAATACATCCGGAATAACCTCCCTTAATCCTGCAACGAGTTCGTCGCCAGAGTTATAAGTGGCTATAACCTCGATATGCGCTACCGACTGCAATATTGTCTGCAAACCGCTCACGACAAGCGGATGATCGTCGGTTATGGTTATTTTTATAGGCATAGTAAAACGTCAGCAAGAAACCAGGCAAGCCGGTTTCCAGTAAGGAAAATTACGGTATTATGGTTAAAAATGAAATTCCAGGTATACTGTTGTTCCCATCCCCTTTTTGCTGTTAAAGTCCATATCGCCTTTCAGCGCCTGTACTCTCGCCGCTATGCTTTTCAAGCCCATACCGCTGCTTCTTGCAATATCCTCTGCATCACAACCTATTCCATCATCTTCCACTGTTATCGACAATAAGGAAGACTGGCCATTCAGTTGCACCAGTATATGTCCCGCCCGGGCATGCTTCTGTGCATTTTGTACCAGTTCCTGGACAATTCGAAAAAGGGACAATTCTATTTCAGAGTCCATACGGCCAACGGCTCCTATATTATGAAATTCTACGCGTGCATCCGATGCCTCAGAAATTTTCGTGCAATAGGTGTGTAGCGCAGCTACAAGTCCATTATTTAAAACAGTTTCAGGCATCAGATTATGCGCTGTAATACGCAAATCTTTTGTAGCATCATCCAGGTAACGAATGGTATCCTTAAAGTCGTCCGGGTAAAGAACAGAACCCATTTTATTTTGGAGTGTACCGGCAAAATGAAGACGAACAGCCAAAAGTTGGCTTACAATACCATCGTGAAGGTCTCTTGCGATACGTACCCGCTCCTTTTCCTCACCCTGCATCATCGCTTTCAGATGCCCGATTTCCTGCTCCTGTTTAAAAATCTCCTGTTGTTGTTCCAGGATATGGATTTGCTTTGCCTGACTTTCCTGCTTCTGCTTATTTATCCTGTTTCTGCTTATCAGCAATAACGCCAACAATAATGCCCCCAATGAGATACCTCCAATCCAGATATTTTTCTGGGCCAGGCGGTTTTCTTGCTGACTGATCTGCAATTGCTTTTGCGCCAATGCTTTGTCTTTCTGCGCACTGTTATATTTAATCTCCAGTTCACTGATGGCGCTGGTCTTCTCCTTATTGGTAGCGCTATCTGTTAAACGCGTGTAAGTACGGTGGGCTGCCAGAGCCTGCTGGTATCTTCCGGTCGCCTCATAAATAGCGGCCAGCGTTTCGTAGGCGCTACGATTGTTCTCCATCAGGCCCGTTTCGCCGGCTATAGCCAATGCGGAAAGCAACATTTTTTCTGCCTGCCCATAATTGCCTAAGCGGTAATACGCAATACCCAATTTATATTGCGGAACTATGGAACCATAAAACGGCCCGGTAGCACTACTTAGCTCCATAGCTTTGGAAAAGAACGCAATAGCTTCTTTTTCCCGGTGGCGGCTTAAAGCCAGCTCACCCTGGCTGCACAACACTGATTGTTGCAACATCAGCAATCCATGTTTTCCGGCAATGTCGTAGGCTTCGCGAAGTACACTCTCGGCTTCATCAAAACGGTGTAATGCAATAAAAACATCACCTTTATTATTCAAAGTGCCCGCCAACTCAAAAGGAGCTCCCTTTTTCCGGGCCGCCTGTTCTACCTGCTCAATATAATAGAGCGCTTTGTTATATTGGCCCAATCGTATCTGCACAGCCGAAAGGTTAATATATACGATAAGCTTCTCTGAATCATTCGGTATATGCCTGGTAAGGTATTGTAATGCACGGTAATAGTACATACTGGCTTTCTTATAGTCGCCTGTATACACATAACTTGTTCCCATATTAATATACAAAGTAGCGGGTAGCTGCACTATATACCTGGCGTTGAGGCAATAGGGCATGCTATGTTCATAAAGGTCAAAACCTTTCTGATAATTGCCGGTACTAACAGCTATATACCCCCGATATTGCATCGCGAAGCCTATACCATCGGGATAATGTACCTCCCTGCTCTTTTCCTCTGCTCTTAAAAAATAGTGATCGGCACTATCCGGGTTGTTGTATAAAAACTGCAACCCTTTAAGCACGATAGCGTTGATCTCCGCAGTATCAGTTGCAGACCAGTTAATACTCTTCCCAGCCTCTAAGGGCTTACCTTCTTGTTGACAAGAGGATAATAAGCCGAAAAACAATGCTATAAGGATTTTCCTCATGTAAAGATGGTATCTATAGTTAAGGACGCAGGTAGCATCAGCAATACCCTATATTAAATGTACGCTTTTACGGCCATCAAAAATAAACAGTCGCTTGATCCTGTTATAGTTTTTACCCATAAGGCTGTAACAATTCGGTAATTCTACTGAATTTTTTTTTCGTAAATTCAGTAATGTAACTGTTTTATCCGGGACCGGCTAAGGTTAGCTTTGCTTTACCATTCAGCAGGTAGCCGTGTTTTAATCTTTCTTGGTGAGATGATCCGGCAGCTCTCGTGGAACTTTTTACATTTTAAATTTGAAAATGATGCGCAAGTTTTTATTACTACCGGCTTTTTTATTAACACTATGCAATGCACTTTATGCGCAAGCAACGATAGATTGGGCAACCTATTTCGGGGGAACCGGATCGCAAAGCATTCACAAAGTAGCCTACGACCATTTCGGGAATGCTTATATCTCCGGCCAAACGAATAGTCCCTCTAATATGAGCACTGCCGGTTCTTTCCAACCCGGCCTTGCCATGAATGGTTCATCCGTTAGCATGGATGGTTACCTGGCAAAATTTAATCATGCAGGCGTACTAATTTGGGCTACTTACTACGGTACCAGCGCTTTTGATAAGTCAGAAGCCGTTGCCTGCGATAATGCCGGCAATGTCTATATAGCCGGCACCACCTCTATGCCGGGTTTAAGTACACCGGGCAGTCATAGCAGCACTATTGCGGGCGGTGTGGATATTTTTATCGTTAAGTTCGACAGTATGGGGAACCGGCAATGGAGTACCTATTTCGGCGGAAGCGGTTCCGATGACATCAAAGGATTGGCCTGTGATAGTGATAATAACCTGTATGTATTAGGCTACACCCAAAGTGATACCGGCATTGCCACGCAAGGCAGCTTTAAAGCAACAAAGAATCTGGCGCAGGATGTATTCCTGGCAAAATTTAATACGCAGGGAGTTCGGCAATGGGGCACCTACTTTGGTGGCGACGATGCTGATTACGCAAACGATATTGCTATCGATCCTTACGGCAATATTGCCATTACCGGCCAGACCTGGAGCCGGTCGAATATTACCAGCCCTGGCAGCCATCAACCCGCATATGATACAAGCGGGCCGACCTCCGGCCGTTTCGCTACCCGCTATCCCGATGCATTCCTGGCAAAGTTCAACAGCAACGGCGCCCGCCTGTGGTCAACCTATTATGGGGGCGGATATACAGAAAACGGAACTGCTGTGGCAACGGATAATTCCGGAAACATATACCTGGGCGGCTTTACCAATAGTGGTAACGCCATTGGCACCGCAGGTACTTTCAAACCCGACACAGTAGACTTTCAACTAAGCGGTGGAACATTATTCTTATCGACGCACGCCTTTCTGGCCAAATTCGACAGTAGCGGCGCAAGACAATGGGGTACATATTACGGCACTTACAAGACTGGGGCCATTACCGGTCTGAAATGTAATCCGGAAGGAGCAATTTATGCTATTGGCGCTACTACCGATACTGCGGGAATTGCTACACCGGGTTCTTATCAAAGCGTCTATCAAGGCAACCAGGATAATTACATAGTAAAATTTGATAGTAAGGGGCAACGGGAATGGGGTACTTATTATGGCGGCCCCCAGGGTGAATTTTTCGGATCTATTGATTTTAACCGGGAGAAAGGCATTATCTATATATCAGGAGGTACTAATAGTGCTACCGGCATAGCCACCAACGGAAGCTATCAAAGTAGTCTGATAGGCACAGACCAGCATAGCTACCTCGCCAAACTGAACGATTGTGCTATCCTGTCTGCTTCAGGGCACCTGGAAGGCGATACCATTGTTTGCCCAGGCACCACCTATACATATAGTTATCCTGACGTCAAAGCAGCAACCACATACCAATGGCTCATCCCCTCCGGGTGGTCCGGCGAAAGCAACAGCAACAATATCGAAGTAACCACCGGAACAGAGAGCGGTGTTATTCGCTTCGCGGCCAGCAATTACTGTTCCATGCTGGATACCCAACAACTGAATATACGCATTGCCGAAGTAAATCCCGTTATTGCGGTCAATGGATTTGTACTGGGCACGACCTTGCCCTATGCCAGTTACCAATGGTATTTCAATGGCTCGGTTATCCCCGATGCCTCCCAATCAACTTACACGGTAACGGAAAATGGAGCGTACAGCGTTGTTGTTTTCAATGAAGCAGGCTGTTCAGACACTTCTGTTCCTTATACTGTTTCGAATGTGACCCGGATAGAAGCGATGGCCTCTGATAATATTTCAGTTTACCCCAATCCTTTTTCAGATATGCTTTATCTTGAAGGAGTACCGGAAAGCCGGGCACGCATCACCAGTCTTGATGGGAAAACGATCTGGAGCGGCAATGTTCCCAAAACGATACCGACGGGTAATTTTGCCGAGGGCATCTACTTCCTGCATCTTATCAACGAAGACGGTAGAACGGTCAGAATAGAAAAAATAATTAAAGCCAAACGATAATTGTGTTACCTTCTGCAAAGGAGTCCGATCGGCAGAAACGTTGCCCGGTATGCCTTCTTGTATTACACACTCCGTTTAAACGGTTGTACTTCTTTGCAGATCCCCGGATTATGGAAACATTCCTTTTGAAAGATGATTATTACATCTATATTACCACTAACAAAACGAAAACCTTGCTATCAACCGGCGTGGCGGGATCGCTCAGTGTCCAGTTAACCCAATGGAACGCACAAATACAGCAGGCCATATTTCCGTCGAAGGACCCCTGTATATACCTGTTGTACTGGGAACGATTTAGTGATATGCATCTGGCCATAAAGCGGGAAAAAGAAATAAAACGATGGACACAAAAGAAAAAAATAACCTGGATAAATCAGCGCAATCCGGAATGGCGGTTCCTCAACGAAAGTTTTCCGGATCAGTTTAGCCGTTCTTAAGCGGAGTTTCCCACTTATGTACAGAGGGATTGGGTCTTTTCTATTTTGCTGCGGGAAACTTCTTACAGAAAGGGGAAAGAACAATCCTTCAGCTGATATCAGAGGAGTATACCAGCCAACAGATATC
>JBEBWN010000295.1:0-5417 GCA_040392235.1 Taibaiella helva
TTACAGAATATACCCATGAAAAGGGGGATTTATTTTTACCGATTTACTTAGTAACTGTGTCAAAATAACTTCCACTTTTACAAGCCTGGGAGATGGCTCCACGCTGGTCGGGATGACGGTACGTGAGGAAGTTATTTTGACTATTATACTTAACTGAACAGAATGGTCCCGCTTGTAAAAAATACCCAGCGCAGGGTATTGTAGAGTAAGGGGGAGAATTGTTCCTTTGCTGTCATAAAAATGAACAGCATATGAAACAGTTTTTCTCTTTATTGACTATCAGTGTCTTCGCTCTAACAGGATGTGGCGACAAGGATAAAACACCCAGCCCCTTTAACCCTTCAGGCAGTCTTTCCGCAAAAGTAGATGGTTCCTCCTGGGAGGCATCGCTCGCGGTACAAGCAATTAAGGCGAGCGGGACATTTCAGGTTACCGGCAGCGATAATTCGGCAAAGCAGATGAATATTACCATTATGAACTATAACGGTCCCGGTACCTATACCCTGGGTGGTTCTGCAACATCGGGCAATGGCAGCAACGGGCGCTGGACTGCAGGCTTGAGCGGCAATCAGACTTACAGCACTATGGTAGGCCAGGGCGAAGGAAGTTGTACGATCAGCAAAGAAGAAGGTGGTAAAGTGGAAGGAACTTTTAATTTTACGGCCAAGAATACAGATGGGCAACAAGTAACAGTGGCAGACGGATCATTCAGTGCTAAATTATAAGACCGCTTCGCGGTTTGAGCCAGTAGTACGCTTCCATTAGGGGCAAGTGCTACTGGCTACCACAAAAGCCGCCTCATTACAATGTTTACGGCAGAGTACGGGCTTACTTTATTCTGCCGTACCTCGGTTTCCAGTTCCTGGATCTGTTTTTTAATGCCGGGTTTATCATACAGGAGTTGTTTAACCTGTACGTCCAGAAGCTTATGAAAGGCAAATTTGTTTTGCTGCATGCGTTTTTCCGTGAAGAATCCATTAGCCGATTGGTGACGGAAATATTTCTCGATCATATCCCATACTTCTGCAATGCCCGATTGCTCGTAGGACGAGCAGATTTTTACTTCTGGTCGCCAACCGCTGGGATGTGGTGGCAGGAAATGCAATGCCCGCGCATACTCTGACCGGGCAGCTTTCGCTTTCACTATATTGTTCCCATCGGCTTTTGTTATAGCCAGGCCATCGGCCATTTCCATTATACCACGTTTGATGCCTTGCAACTCATCGCCCGCTCCTGCCAGCATCAGGAGCAAGAAGAAATCTGTGATCTGGCTGACTTCCGTTTCGCTTTGGCCTACGCCAACCGTTTCAATAATGACGATATCAAAGCCTGCTGCTTCACAAAGCAATGTAGCTTCTCTTGTCTTATAAGTAAGTCCGCCGAGGCTTCCTTTTGATGCTGAGGGGCGGATAAAGGCACCGGGATGTACAGATAGCTGCTCCATCCGGGTTTTATCTCCAAGAATACTGCCTTTGCTGATACTGCTGGAAGGGTCGATTGCCAGTACGGCAACTTTCTTATCCCGTGCGATAAGGTGCAGACCAAAGGACTCGATAAAAGTGCTTTTACCTACCCCGGGTACTCCCGTAATACCTATTCTGAGGGAGCGGCCTGTATAGGGTAAAATGGCGTCGATTAATTGCAGGGCAAGTTCCTGGTGTTCCGGTTTGGTGGACTCTATAAGCGTAATGGCCCTGCTTAATAGGGCAATATTGCCGGTTAAGAGACCTTCTGTATAATCTGCTAACGTCAGTTTTTTTAACATGCTTTTTTGTGCCGGTTATTGTCGACTTCTAAAGAGGTATTTTTATTCTTCCCGTAGCCGATCGTCGGTATAGGTAATGGCGGTTTTACCATGCGGTGTGGGTATGCCGTTTTCATCTACACTAACAAAGACCATTTTGTCGATAGTCAAAATGAGCTTATGTGTTATCTTGTTGCGCACCTGGCAGGCTAATGTTAAAGAAGTTCTGCCGAAGTGAGTGGCTTTAATACCTAACTCAATAATGTCGCCTTGTTTTGCCGAGCTGATAAAATTGATTTCCGACATAAACTTGGTGACGCAGCGGTTTGTGCCCAACTGGATAATGGTGTATATAGCGGCCTCTTCGTCCAGCCAACGGAGCAAGCTGCCGCCAAACAAGGTATTGCCTGCATTGAGGTCTTCAGGCTTTATGAGTTTTCGGGTATAAAAGTTCATCTCTGGTTATGATTATAATGGATGACTAAAATAAACAGATTGCAACTTATTGGAAGCCGGAATTATGACGGAAAAGATTCATTACCCATAAGCTTCAAAAGGATTTCTTTCGCGCTTTTGGCAATTATGGTTCCAGGACCAAATACGAATGAAACGCCTGCGTTAAAAAGGAAGTCATAATCTTGCTGTGGAATCACACCGCCGGCAACAACCATAATGTCTTCCCTGCCGTATTTTCGTAACTCGTCTATCACTTGTGGCACCAGCGTTTTATGGCCTGCAGCCAGGCTGGAAACCCCTAAAATATGCACGTCATTTTCTACAGCTTGTTTTGCGGCCTCGGCCGGGGTTTGGAAGAGCGGGCCAATGTCTACATCGAAGCCGAGATCGGCAAAACTGGTGGCAATTACTTTAGCGCCCCTATCATGGCCATCCTGGCCCATTTTGGCAATCATAATCCGGGGTCTGCGGCCTTCCTGTTCTGCAAAGCTGTCGGCCAGTTTATGTGCTTCTTCAAATGTCTTATCCATAGCAATCTCTTTTGAGTAGACACCGGCAATAGACTGGATGCGGGCTTGGAAGCGTCCGAATACTTTCTCCAGTGCGTAGGAAATTTCTCCTAGAGAAGTGCGTACTCTGGCCGCATGTACAGCGAGGCTCAGCAAATTGCCGTTACGCTGTTCTGCGGCTTCAGTTAACGCTGTAAGGGCCCTTTGTACCTCTTCTTCGTTCCGGTTTTCCTTTAGTTTTTTAAGACGTTCCAATTGCTGAGCCCGTACTTTGGCATTATCTACATCCAGGATGTCAATCTGCGCATTATCATCTGTTCGATAGCTGTTCACACCAACAATAATATCTTTACCGCTGTCGATGCGGGCTTGTTTCCTGGCTGCAGCTTCTTCTATCCTCATTTTCGGGATGCCGGTTTCAATGGCTTTGGCCATACCACCCAATTGTTCTATTTCCTGTATTAAGTCCCATGCCCTGCTGGCTATTTGTTGGGTCAGGTATTCCATATAATAGGAGCCGCCCCAGGGATCAACGGACTGGCATATATCTGTTTCCTCCTGTAGGATGATCTGTGTATTACGGGCTATCCGGGCGCTAAAGTCGGTTGGAAGAGCAATGGCCTCATCTAGAGCGTTGGTATGAAGGCTTTGTGTATGCCCCATAGCCGCAGCCAAGGCCTCTATGGCTGTCCGGGTCACGTTATTGAACGGATCCTGTTCAGTAAGGCTCCAACCGCTGGTCTGGCAGTGGGTCCTCAGGGCCATGCTCTTTTCCTTTTGCGGGTGGAATTGTTGTACCAGTTTAGCCCATAGCATCCTACCGGCGCGCATTTTTGCGATTTCCATAAAATGGTTCATGCCAATAGCCCAGAAAAAGGAAAGCCGTGGCGCAAAGTCGTCGATCTGTAATCCGGCCTTAATACCTGCCCTGATATACTCCAGTCCGTCTGCTAGGGTATAGGCCAGTTCAATATCAGCTGTGGCGCCCGCTTCCTGCATATGGTAACCACTGATGGAAATAGAGTTGAATTTGGGCATGTATTTTGAGGTAAACTCGAAAATGTCTGCAATAATACGCATCGAGGCTTCTGGTGGGTACACGTAGGTGTTACGTACCATGAATTCCTTCAGAATATCATTTTGGATGGTGCCGCTCAAATTTTCCATGCTGACACCTTGCTATTCGGCAGCCACTATATATAAATCAAGAAAGGGTAATACCGCACCATTCAAGGTCATAGATAAACACATCTGGTACACCGGAATATGATCGAAGAGTATCTTCATGTCCAATACAGAGTCGATGGCAACCCCTGCTTTACCTACATCGCCAACTACACGTTCATGATCGCTATCATAACCTCTGTGTGTAGCCAGGTCGAACGCGACGGATAATCCCTTTTGACCAGCCGCCAGGTTGCGCCGGTAGAAAGCATTACTTTCTTCGGCGGTGCTAAAGCCTGCATATTGGCGTATAGTCCAGGGATTCTTTACATACATGCTGCTGTAAGGTCCTCTGAGGAACGGTGTAATACCGGCGGCAAAACCGAGGTGTTCGGCCCCCTCTATATCTTCGGCAGTAAAAGAGGGTTTAACATCTATCCCTTCTGCCGTTGCCCAGGTTTCCTGATGGGTGCCGGGTACAGATGTTTTGTTGTTGTTGCTATAAGCGATATGCGAAAAGTCTTTACGCATGAAATTCTGAATTTTTAATTTAAGATACGAAGTGGTTACCTCTTTGTAGACCAGTGCAAATGCTGGCTGGGTACGCTCCAACACGGGTTGATTTATTGAAGCAATATTTCGCCCAGATTGATGGCAGCAATACCGTTCCCAGTTGCTTTTTGTCGCTTCCCGGTTTGGGGCTTGTCGCTTGGATTGGGGAATTTATTGATCCCGATAAGCGTTTTTTCGCCGGTCCGGTACGCTTCTATTAGTTGTCCGGCCTGTTCTTCAATGCTTTTTTGGAGTTTCCCCTCTTCGAAATAACGGATCAGCCCGCCGTTCTTTTCTATTTCCTGGAATATAGCCCAGGCCTTTTCTGCAATTTGCTCGGTTCTGTTTTCAATATAGTAAGCGCCGGCTGCGATATCGGCAACTTTATCCAGGTAACTTTCTTCTTTGAATATCAGCTGTTGGTTGCGGCTCATCCGGTTACCCAGATTGCTGCTGCCTGTTTGGGTCGCGTTGTCAAAGGGAAGAATAGATAAGCTATCGCAGCCGCCCAATACACCAGCCATACCAGATAGGGCATCGCGCAAAAGATTACTATAGCTGTCGAATGGCGCCCTGTAGATATTGCTGCTCACTACACGGAGGTGGATAGAAGGTGTAATGCCATAAGTAGAACAGAGGAGGTTTAATAATTTTCTGAAAGCGCGGAGTTTGGCGATTTGCTCGAAGAAGTAGGTGTCGGTTGCCAGTACGACCTCTATTTGCTGTACAGAGGCTATCTCGTCTGCACCATATAAAGTAAGATATTCATTGATATGGGCTAAAGCGCATCCCAGTTCATATACCGCTGTGCAACCGGCGTTCTGAAAAAAGCTACTATCCGTGCTCAAAAAGGAATAGCCGCCCAGTTGTGCTTTCCAAAGGTTTAGGTCTGCCTGCTTATCCTGTTGCCATTCGCCCTGTGCCAGGTATAGTCCTATTGAGTCAAAGGATAGGGTACATTGAAGATCAGACAAATTGAGTTGTTGACCGGC
>JBEBWN010000296.1:0-5404 GCA_040392235.1 Taibaiella helva
GCAGTACGTTCACTTCTGGTCGCTACACAATGCCTTAAAGATGGACAGTTGAATGCTATGGTTACTGCGCCGATTCATAAGAAGAATACCCAGATCCCTGATTTTAACTATACCGGCCATACTCCTTTTCTGAAGGAGCGCTTCGAAGCGAAGGATGTAGTTATGTTATTGTATAACGGCGATTTCAGAGTGGGACTAATTACAGAACATATACCGGTTGCAGAAGTAGCCAAAACAATTAGTAAAGACCTGATTGTAAAAAAGGTACAGTTATTAAAGGATACCCTGGTGCAGGATTTTGGTTTGGCTAAACCGAAAATAGCTGTGCTGGGGCTTAATCCGCATGCCGGGGATGGTGGATTAATTGGAAAGGAGGAGCAAACTGTCATAAAGCCTTCAATAGATCATTTACAGCAGATGGGATTGCAGGTATTCGGCCCTTATAGCGCAGATGGTTTTTTTGCTCATCGCCAGTATAACCAATTTGACGCTGTTGTTGCTATGTATCATGACCAGGGCCTGATTCCCTTTAAATCCTTAAATGGAGGGGAGGGCGTTAATTATACCTGTGGCTTGCCAGTTATCCGTACATCGCCCGATCATGGGACGGCTTTTGATATTGCCGGACAGGGTATTGCATCGGCCGACTCTATGAGAGAAGCCATTTATCAGGCAATAGACATTTGGAGGCAGCGAGCAGAATATGCCGAGTACACGGCTAATCCCTTACAGCGACAACGGCTGGCTAAAGAACGATAGTAATTAATGCATTTCCGCCCAGAAGCGGATTAAAGTACATAACTAATGGAAATTCATAACGCCAGCTACTTAATCAGCAGTGCGAAAGTAGAGCAATGTCCCGCCCCGGATAAAGCGGAGTATGCTTTTATCGGCAGGTCTAATGTTGGGAAGTCTTCTCTGATCAATCTGTTAACAGGAAATAGCAAATTGGCAAAAGTTTCGAAAACACCAGGCAAAACCCAACTCATCAATCATTTTTTAATCAACGGAGCACGTAGTGCTGACCAGCCCTGGTACCTGGTTGATTTACCGGGATACGGGTTCGCCAAGCGTTCCCAAACACAGCGTGTGCAGTGGCAAAAAATGCTTTCAGATTACTTTCAGAAGAGAGAAAATCTGCAAACCGTCTTTGTATTAATCGATAGCCGCTTAAGTCCGCAGCAGATAGACCTGGATTTCATGGCTGATCTGGGCACCTGGGGCATACCTTTTAATATCGTGTTTACCAAGGCAGACAAAAATTCACAAGCGATTACGGCGAAAAATGTAAAAACGTTTATTAACCGGATGAAAGAGGATTGGGAATATATCCCGAGAAGCTTTATTACTTCTACCGTCAAATACACGGGTAAGAAAGAATTACTAGGTTACATTGACGAACTCAATAGCCAATTCGGGGTAGAATAGTGAAAGGAAGGGAAAAGCGGGCTGTTGATGAAATTGTCAACAGCCCGCTTTTCTTTATTCCCATTCAATGGTTGCCGGAGGTTTGCTACTGATGTCGTAAACAACCCGGTTAATACCTTTTACGTTATTGATAATGTCGTTAGAGACCTTTGCCAGGAACTCATAAGGTAAATGTGCCCAATCGGCTGTCATACCATCTATAGAGGTTACGGCACGTAATGCAACCGTATACTCGTAGGTCCTTTCATCACCCATTACGCCCACACTTTGTACAGGTAGAAGAATTGCACCAGCCTGCCACACTTTATCATACTCGCCGGTATCGCGCAATAGTTGAGTGTATATAGTATCAGCCTCCTGGAGCATGGCTACTTTTTCGGGACTAACAGCACCCAAGATGCGAATAGCCAGCCCCGGCCCCGGGAAGGGATGACGCTTCAGGAAAATATCGTCCAGTTGTAACTCTTTGCCTGCCCGCCTTACTTCGTCTTTGAATAAATAGCGTAGGGGTTCAACCAATTCCATTTTCATTGCTGCAGGTAATCCGCCTACATTATGATGGGACTTAATGGTTACAGAAGGGCCATTAACAGACACAGATTCAATCACGTCCGGGTAAATGGTACCTTGTCCCAGGAATTGTACATCCTCTATTAAATGAGCCTCTTCCTGGAAGATATCGATGAATAGCTTACCGATGATCTTACGTTTTTGTTCCGGATCGCTAATGCTATCCAGTTCACGATAAAAACGCTGCTGGGCATTTACGCCCTTCACATTTAATCCCAGGTGTTTGTAACCTTCTAATACCTGGTCATATTCGTTTTTGCGCAATAGCCCATTGTCGACAAATATGCAATACAGGTTACTGCCAATAGCTTTATGTATCAGGGTAGCGGCAACAGTTGAGTCAACACCGCCGCTTAACGCCATTACTACTTTGCTATTGCCTACTTTCTGCCGGATAGCGTCAACAGCTTCGGTAACAAATGCTGCGGGCGTAAAGTCCTGGATACATCCACATACATCTACAACAAAATTTTTAATCATTTGCCTGCCTTCTGTGCTGTGTGTAACTTCCGGATGGAATTGTATGCCATATACAGGGCAGGCATAGTTTTCTGCTTTGTAGGCTGCGACCGGGATACTGGCCGTAGTGGCCAGCAATTTGGCATTCTGTGGCAGCTCTTTGATGGAGTCGCTATGACTCATCCATACCTGTGTTTCTTCAGAAACCGTATTGAACAGCGCTTCTTTTTCTGCAAAATGCAGGTGTGCCCGACCGTATTCCCTGCTGTTTGATTTAGATACCACTCCGCCATTTTGTTGTGCTATCAGTTGTGCGCCATAACAAACACCAAGTACCGGCACCTGGTTAGCTAATGAGCTGATATCCGGTTTGGGGGCATTAGGATCGTTTACGGAAAAAGGGCTTCCGGATAATATGATTCCTTTTATATCGGGAGTAAGTTCCACAGGCTTAAGGCAGGGAACAATTTCGCAGTACACATTCAACTCGCGCACACTGCGCGCAATTAGTTGTGTGTATTGGGAGCCAAAATCAAGAATTAGAATTTTTTCAGTCATGTACGATAATATATGATACTTGGAAACGCTGGAGCGTGCGACTATGCTTCAGCAGTAGGGCCGCCAAACGCAAAAGGAAGACTATTAGCCTGCTCCTGGTCTTTTATTACGCCATTGGCAGATTCGTAGCGTTTAATGTTATCGATCAATGCGCGCATCAGTTTTTTCGCATGCTGTGGGGTCATTACCACTCTGGATTTAACTTTTGCTTTTGGCAATCCGGGCATAACATTGACAAAATCAATAACAAATTCAGCAAAAGAGTGGGTTATGATAGCCAGGTTTGCATAAGTACCATCTGCCATTTCTTCTGTCAGTTCGATATTGATCTGTTGTTGATCTTGATTTTGGTTTTCCATTATTGTAACTCGTTTAGTATTTTTTAGGGATGCAAAGTTAGTTGATTAATGTGTAGAAATAAAAAGTGAATAACCACCGGTCAGATTTCATTGCCCGTAGGGCTGCAAACATTAGCTCGGAACAAGAAATCATTTTGAACACAGCTGTTTATTCTTTAACTTCAAATCAAGTTTTTAGAAGAATATGGGTTTCAATCGATTTATTGAAGTGGAATATTTTTTATATTAAATTGTTTTTATGAAGAGCAAAGAGGAGATTGTAGCAGATTGGTTGCCCCGGTATACGGGATTGGATTTAAAACAGTTTGGCCGCTATATACTGTTGTGTAATTTTCACCGTTATCTTGATCTTTTTGCAGAAATGCATAATGTTCCGATTGTCGGTATAGGCAAACCCATGTCCTGTGTAACTGCGGATGGTATTACATTGATCAATTTTGGTATGGGAAGTCCGGGGGCAGCTACGATAATGGACCTGCTTTCAGCGATTCAACCTGCCGCTGTTCTGTTCCTGGGAAAGTGTGGCGGCTTAAAAAAGAAGAACAAAGTAGGCGATTTGATATTGCCTATTGCGGCTATAAGAGGGGAGGGTACGAGCAATGATTACTTCCCTCCGGAGGTGCCGGCCTTACCTGCCTTTGCCCTACAAAAAGCTATTTCGACCACTATAAGGGATTATGCAAAAGATTACTGGACAGGAACCTGTTACACCACTAATCGAAGAGTTTGGGAACATGACGAAGAATTTAAGGCTTATTTGAAACGTTTGCGAGCTATGGCAATAGATATGGAAACAGCTACTATCTTCAGCGCCGGCTTTGCTAATAAAATACCGACCGGTGCATTATTGCTGGTGTCCGATCAGCCTATGATCCCAGAAGGTGTAAAAACATCAAAAGGAGATGAGAAGGTTACCAAGAACTTCGCCGAGCTGCATCTCCGGATTGGTATCGATTCATTAAAACAGCTTATTAATAACGGTTTGACGGTAAAGCACCTGCGGTTTTAAAAGTCAACACCGCACTCTGATGCTGACTTGCAACAAGTTTTTGTTTTGCCCTTTACTTTTGCCCTAATATCAGCTATTTACATATAAATTATGAGGCACCTCGCGAATCAATTTGTGCTGTAATGCTTTCGAGAACAGCGTGTCAATAGCCTGTTTGCCTTTTTCTCCAAGATTGTGCGTATATTCATTGACATATAGTTCTATATGTTGCCGCATGGTCATTTCACTCATTTCCTGGGCGTTATCGGTTACAAATGAGGAAAGGGCAGGGTAGTTGTCCCAGCTATACTGGAGACTTTTCCGGATCAGGGAGTCTATTTGCAGGGCCAAGTCCGGTTCAATATCCCTCCTGATGCAAATGCCCCCCAAGGGAATGGCCATTCCTGTAGCTTGTTCCCACCATTCCCCCATATCCATTATTTTATTAAGGCCTCTTTCAGCATAAGTAAATCTGCTTTCATGGATAACAAGACCGCAATCGAAAGTGCCATCCAATACTTTACTTTCAATCTCGCTGAACAGCACTTCTGTTTTATGTTGTGCTTCTGGGTAGGCTAATGAAAAAAGCAAGTTTGCAGTAGTGTTCTTGCCCGGAATGGCGATCCGGGCTTCCTTCAGATATTGGGATAAGCCTCCAGAAACGTTTGTTTCCGGCTTACATTGAAGCAGGAGGGGGCCAACACCATATCCAAGCGCACTGCCGCTATTTAGAATAGCATATTGATCGCTGGTATGTAGGATACTGTGATAACTGAGTTTTGTGATATCCAGCATACCCTGGTCGGCCCATTGGTTCAAGGTCTCCACATCTTCCATAACATATTCAAAATCCAATCCCCCAGTGTCGATCTTTTTATGGACGAGTGCGTCGAAAATAAAAGTATCATTAGGACAGGGACTGAATCCGAGGCTGAATTTTTTTGTGTTTTTCTGATCAGAACTTATCATAACGCGGTTTCTGTAGCGCAAAAATAGGATATTGAACAATGAGGAATGAGCAAAAAAAATTACATTTGCAAAG
>JBEBWN010000297.1:0-5385 GCA_040392235.1 Taibaiella helva
GCGCCGACGAGCCCGCCCAGCACGATACCGAGCCCCACCAGCACCATATTGGTTGTGGGCACCTGCTCCAGACCGATTTGCTTACAGATCAGGGCAAACAGGAAGCCCAGCACTGCGCCCGAGAATAAAGACGGGGCAAAGTTACCGCCATTTCCCCCGCTATAGATCGTAATAGAGGTTGCGAAAGCCTTTAGCAATCCTATCAGGGCTAAAAACAGGATCAGTAGCCACTCGCTCAGCTCGAAATATCGAAAAAAGCTATTGTGCATCGTGGCCATTGCCGTGCCGTCGGTAAACGATTTAACAACATCATAGCCCTCGCCAAACAGTGGGGGAAACAGCACGCATAACAGCGATAGTAAAGCTCCGCCCAACATAGCTTTTTGCAATCGGGAAATGTTCAGGCGCTGAAAAAAATGATCAACCTTATGCGACACCACAACAAAATACCTTGCGTACAGCCCCGTTAGCAGGCCCAGAACCAGGTAAAAAGGAACGTTATGGTAGTCAAATAATTCGCGGGTATGAAAACGGAACAGGATATCTTCCTGCAGCAGTATGCGCGACACCAGGCTACCGCATACTGCTGCTATCACCAGCGGTATAAAATCAGAAAACACAACGCCGGTAAGCAATATTTCAAAAGCAAACATAGTACCGGCTATAGGCGCGTTAAATGCCGAGGCTATTCCTGCCGTGGCGCCTGCTGCCAGCAGCAACGTACGTTCTTTGTAGCCCAGCCGGTAGGTTTGCGCAAAGTTAGAACCAATAGCAGCCCCCGTAACCGCTATGGGGCTTTCCAAGCCCGCCGATCCGCCCAGCCCCACTGTAATGGCACTCTGTATCATCTGCGAATACATTTTTACCGATGGCACTATGCTCGATCGCTGCGCTATCTCATACAATATCGCGCCAATGCCCTTCCTGGCCTGGCTCTTAAAAACTGTAATCACAATAATAGTCGTCATTACTATCCCCAGGAAGGGAAATATTATATAGAATAATACCTGGTAGTCGAAATGAAAATGGTGGGTAATGGTATAATGGATCTGGTGAACCAGAAACTTAAGGACGACACCGGCCAGACCTGCCGTACACCCCACCAGTATACCGGATAATATCAGGAACTGGCTACGGTTCATTTTGCCCTTTAGCCAATGTAAAAAGATCTCATAACCTTTTATCCTTTGAGATCCGTATTGCTGTACTTTTCTTTTAAACTTTAAAAAGCTGTTGTACTTTCTCCTGGTTTTGAATTTCACGGCTTAATTTCTTTAATGGCTCGCGCCTCCTATGTGGTAACGTGAAGCTATACTGTTTTCCGTATTCAAAAGTAAGGATTTATATACCGCGTTATACTCATTTTCCAAAATCCGCGGTAAGTACTTACGAAATACTGCAGAGCTGTGGCTATCACCCTATACATTATAGGTATTGATAGGTATTGCATTGCGCACACATAAAATGCGTTGGGTGCACATAAAAGATTGAGATACTAATGTGCCAGCGGGATAGGATATTATAAGGTTGGCAAAGTCTCACTGCGCAGCAAACAACAATTGCTCAAGACAATGTAAGTTAGTTCGCTACCCCATCTTCATAGCGCACTTCGACAAAGATCTTTTTTATCACGCCATTCTGATCAAGACCTTTTACATACAAATTCAAATGCCTGGCTTCTGGTTGATGAAATGCTTTGCAATGAATTTTTTTTATATAGCCTAACTCCCGATCGTCCTTAAACACTTTTACCGCCTCTGGATCGTACAAATTTGTAGGCTCTGTTTCAAAGCGCAGCTTATCTCCAACCACAATGGCTCCTTTAGCCAGTTGCGGATATTTCGAAATCCCCGCTATTTCTGTAACAAATTTCAGATCTTTCGTAACAATATAATCGGCCAAAAACTCAAAATTATCTGTAGGTACTAACCCCTGTGTTTTTCCTAACAAATAGAACCTGTCATTCGCTCTTTCTACATCAATATCCCAGAAGTCATAAAATTTTTTAACATCTATCCTGTCTGGCTTCATCAATCTTGATGAAAAAACCTCCAGAACGTACTCTTTATAGATCTTGTTCAAATCCGGGAATTCGAAATAGGGAGAAAAAGATTCGAGCTCCCTTGCTTTGGGAAGATATTCAAAAATATAATCCCTTTCGGCTCTTTTTTCCAAAAGTCCCACAATGGAGCGCCTTGAACCACCGCCGGCCCGCCATGAGAGATATATTTTTTTGAAATCATCCATAAATTAATTTACGCAATCTTTGAGCCCGCAAAGTTACTAATTTAAAAATAAGTTCTTTCCGTTCCGTTGGAATGCAATAAGTTTTAAGATGATCCGGTAGTCCTTGATCAACTTTAGACAACAAATCTTTAACAAAATCATCAGGAGCCTTTTTTAGAAACATCCCTTCTTTTAAAATTTTCGTCCTGTGTTCCGATTCCATAAGCCGCGTAATAAAGTCAAAATGCGTTAGCTTTTTTCTATCCCAATGAATCTCGCAAGCTCCCTTGTCAATATATCTCTTCAGGTTGGCTTTATTTTTTAGCAAATTCGTTACCTTCTCGTGCGAAAGCTCCCTACCCAAAGAGCTGCCACTATCATAAATTGGCGCCATCTTCAGAATATCAATCGCCTTCAATTTCACTCTTTGATACATTGCCTCCAGGCTATTAGCATCTATTTCCTTAGGGGAAATACTTTGTAATTTTACATACTCCGGCTCTTTTACTACAATTTTTCTTATCTTCTCAGAATCCAATGATGAATTGCAAATAAATGCCCAATTCTCTTGATGACGGTCTGTATTCCCTATTATTGCGTCGAAAAGTATTGTTTTAAGAAACAAGTTCGTATACGAGTTTAAGTGAAAGCTTTGAAGTGTTTCTTTCAACAATTGATAGGAGTATTCTTTACGCAAAGCATAATTGTCTGGAACAAATTGCGGATTTTGTATCGTCATAAATCTACCAATCTCAACAAGCTGCTCCCTTTCAGAATCAACCATTTTCCGGCTCAGGCAACCTATCTGATCATTATAGAAGCCTACGTCGTAACGAAGTATATTCAAATCATAAAAACATCCAAGCTGATATGCAATAATTTCAGACCAAAATTCATACTTGTAATACTTTTCCGGCTTACCGTTAATGGCAGGTTTTCTTTCCGAACTTTTAAAATACCATTCCATTCCATCATTTGACTGTAAAATCCGCTTAGCCCGGGTTCCGCCACTATTGAACCAGGTTAATTCCTGCCACTCCTTTACATCATAAACTTTCACCATGATGCTACAAAATTAATATTTTATTGCCGGCATCAAATTTAAGACGAAACGCTTCTACTTTACCCCTTCCACCCGGTAAATCAAACTTAAAGGCTTGCTTTTTGTGCCAGGAATGATTGTATGGCATCTGTCACCCTTTCCGGTTGCTCTTCCTGTGGAAAATGGCCACAGCCCTCAAGGCAGATAATGGTTGGATCGGTGAAAGCGCTTTGAAATTTGTCCAGGTAATGGGGTTTGATCAGCGGATCGTTCATACCCCAGATAAATAATGCTGGTTTATCAACTATCGATTGTCTTCTATGCCAAAGGGTCTCAAACCAATCCTGGTCGTTTAGTAAGGAACGGGCAAAAGCCAATGCTCCGTTTCGTTGGCTTTTGTGGGCAAAGGGCTTGGTATAGTGCTTCAATAAGTGTTTAGGCAGTTTACGGTCGCCAAACGATTTAGGCAAAATGAACCTTGGCGAAAAGTTGAGATAGCGGTATAGAAAAGGCAGTAAAGGGCTCTTCAATATTCTGCTCAACTTAATAAAGTCCGGTTCTGCTTTGCTGCTCCACAACCAGGCATTAAGAATGACCAGATGTTTTATTTTTTCCGGATATTGCATAGCCAGGTTCAACCCTATCACAGCGCCAAAATCGTGCACAACAAGCGTAATATGCTCCAACTGCTTTTCCTGCACAAATTTTTCCAGCGTTTTGCTATGATTCCGGGTAGCGTAATCGTAATGCCGGGGCTTGTCCGAAAGCCCAAAACCAATGTGGTCTATTGCAATACACCTGTAATCCTGTTTCAATTTTTTTATGATGTTTCGAAAATCAAAACTCCATGAGGGTGTTCCATGAACAAATAAGATAGTATCTCCCTGCCCTTCATCAATATAATGAAGCTTGTGCCCATTAATGTCAAAGTATTTTGATGCAAAGGGATATTCCGATTTGTCGAGCCAATGATTTGCCATGTCCTTTTTATTGCAAAATTGGCAAGGATTCGCGACATAAATCTTGGTCTATACCAAGACGACTAAAGACCAAAAAATATCAAAATTTGACCTTGTTAAACAACTTGCTGAAATTAGTGGCATCAATGCCCAGGTAAGAGGCAACGTATTTATGCGGCACGTGTTGCAGCAAATGCGGACTACGCTGGCAAAAGGCTTTGTAGCGCTCTTCAATAGTCATACTGTGCAACTCGATGTGACGGTTAATCATCCCGGCCAATACAAATTCTGTCATTCGTCTGAAAAGTCGCTCCAATTGTTGCGATGCGTCAAACAGTTTTTGCAATGTTTCATAAGTCATGTAGTCCAATTCGCTGTCTGTAAGGCAGGTCAATGCATACTTCGAGGGACTTTGAAACTGAAACGATTCGGGAATAGCACATAGGCTGGGCGGGTAGGTAAAGGCTATGACATATGTTTTGCTATCGGTATCCAGGTAAGACATTTGCACACCACTTTTCACAAAATACAGTTCCCTTTGAATTTGCCCCGCCGCCGTGATGACATCCCCCTTCCTGAAGGTTTTTGTTTTCAGGTTTTGCGTCAGCAAATCGTAGTCAGTGGTACCAATGTCATGAAAAAGCTTAAAGTAGTCGTATTGCTCCATAAAACCAGCATTACTTTTCTATTAAAACAATAAAACTAAAAAAAAGGACTGAGATCTATCGTCCCAGGGTATTGCCCATAAAATCGAACAATTTCAATGCCAAAATGCCCCTCCCGGCACAACAGTTTGTTTTATATTGTTCAGCATTCAGCCCCATTGCCCCTTAAACTTAACTTGTCTTCCTTTTACCTGAATAATATAATATCTCCTTTATACATACGGAATACGCCGTTAGGTGTACGATATTGTAACTGGTAAAAATAGGTACCTGCATCAGCAGGAATATATTTGTAACTGCCGTCCCAGCCCTTATCCCGGTCAAACGTGCTGAACACCCTTTGTCCATACCGGTTATAAATAGAAAGGGAAAATTGTTGAGGATAACAATCTAATATCACAGTAAACGCATCATTTTGCCCATCACCATTGGGTGTAAAGGCGTTTGGTATAAAAGGTGTGCAGTCACAATCCTGGATATCGACATAAATCGA
>JBEBWN010000298.1:0-5374 GCA_040392235.1 Taibaiella helva
GAAAGTTTCACATGAACTACAAGCAAACTTAGAAATCCTTAAGTTAATGACATTGTATATCAGACCTTAATAGTTTGACTTTTTACCGCCAACTTAACACTAAAGGCAATTATAGCGGAAGAGGAACCAGCTTAAAACGTAGAAACCGGGAACAATATAGTTCCGGTATATTTTACATTTTCAATGACTCCTCATTAGCGAGTTCTTATAGTATTGCCACCTTTTGATTCCGTCCTTTATTCTTGCCTAACACTAAGGAGCGATACCCAATCATTTAAAAGCTTAAAAACAGGACCTGTTTATTGATTATCCGTCACTGTATGACCAAGCTGCAGTACTATTGTATTTAAAAGACAGTTGCCCCATATATTGTACAACTGATGATAGTTTAGTACTTTAGCGCAAAATTAACTTTATGAAATATGTAGTACTAGCCGCCGTTGTTATTGGCTTATGTACCACCCTGGGCTCCTGTAGAAAAAAGTATGCTTGTACCTGCACCACCCTAGATCCCCAAGGTACTGTGCTCAATACGAGCACAACTGATATTTCGTCCGGTAGCAAAAGCAAAGCCGAAGAGAAATGCAAACAATTGGATAATGTAATGACTAACCGGACAACCCGGTGTTTTATTGTTGATTAACCAGGCATTATCCGAGACGTGGCTCATACAGTCCCCGGTATAAATTGTTCGGAGCGAGATTGTCTTGGGAAAAATCTCCGGTAGGACATTAAGTGATACTGTTTGCCGGTAACAGCGTGAGCATTACGTTAGAATATTACATGCTTTCTTTTTCGGCGCAACTCTGGCAAATACCTTTAACCAGCAATTCATAGGCCTCCGTATAAAATCCCTGTGGCAGTACAACAGGCGGTATAAGGGCTTTGGGCAAACACAGGGTATTATGGCATACATTACATAAAAAATGCACATGCATATCCTGATGGCCGCCCGGCCCACAGGTTTCTGCACACAAGGCAAACTTATCCGACCCGCTTCCGTCGGCAATAAAATGCACAAGTCCCCTTTGTTCAAAAGTTTTTATAGAACGGTAAATCGTAATCCGGTCTACGGGCTGCAGCATTTTCTCCAGGTCATTGACCGATACGGCATGCTGGTGCTGCAATAAAGCATCCAACACCAGCAAGCGCATGGCCGTAATATTGATCTGTTTCTGTTCCAGGATATTTTCCAAAAAGCCTGTATCGTGTACCATATTTTTCTCCAGGTAATCCAAAGCAAATGTCGCTAAACCGGCCTTGCAATGCGATTGCAATTCCTAATAGCGGGAGGGACATCACCGGATTTTATTATACAATACGTTCCTGCTCGCGAAACCAGCGCTCTGGTATTTCATTATGTGCGGCTGCCAGGTAGTCATTATAAGAGCAGGGCACAAAGGAAAGATCAGGCAATTGCATCCACCATCTGTTGGTACGTTTACTTTTCAGGAATACCGTCGGATGATCGTCCATGGTGACATTAAATTCCACAAAACCTTCTTTTTCATGAAGCCCCGGTTCCTGGCGGGCCACCCAAAAACCGTCCACGAAATACCAAAGCATTTGTGCTACCAGCTTGGCGCCCTGACTTTCCCGGTCCCGTTCCGGCAAATAGCCGTAAATGCCCAATGAAGAAATATTACTGCTCATCCCGGCATAGCGGGTCAGCTGGCAAATCTCATCGCCAAACAGGCCATTGGGCGAGGACGTTTGGAGAAAAGGAGCATCGGCAAAGCGTATAGCATTCATATCGATGCTGACGAGGTCGCAACTGCGCAGAACAGGCTCCATTTCTTCTATCTGCTCCCGTACCCGCCCCAGGCGGTAGCAATCAAAGCGGAGTTTATCCAGGGTCTCCAGCATATTAGGATTGACATAATAGCTTTGAAAAGCCAGATGACTGTAATGTCTTACAAAATTGGGCTGTTCGGTGAGCATATCCATCAGGAAACCGGTATCACTGATACCTTCGGTATCTTCGAGGTCGATGAGCATGTCTACCACCGCAGCATTAATAGTTTGTTCTTTCTTCTTAAAACATTCATATTGCTGCAAAGTAAGATCATGCGAGCCTCCGAGCACAATCGCTATTTTGCCGGCGGCTTCGATCTCCTGTAACACCGTGCGCAACGCAGCCCTGGTATCACCCGGACTGGCGCCCTCCAGCAAATTGCCCATATCCGCAACTTTTATGGAAGGATGCCAGTCGTACATTTTATACAGTTCCCTGCGTATGGCATCTGGCCCATGCCCCCAGGCCGCATCCATGTCCTTGCCCCTTTGTTCACCACAGCCGAGCAATACGATATCGGCCTCCGACCAATCCGGCCGTCCTTCTGTCAGGGGTAAGATGCGCTTACCAATTTGCTTGGCATGATAAGTTTCATCAGAGGGAAGGTCGGCAAAATGCCGCGATGCAAAAAAGGAAAGTAAATCAGTCATGAATATCATTTGTTTGTCGCGGTAAAGATACCATACCGGCCAGGAAATGGAAAATTCTTTTGGGTATCTAAGATGAGAAAACGGTATACCCATTACTGCAAAAAGCGAAAACAGCAATTCAAAAAAGAAACCGAATATAACCTTTCCAACTGCTGACCGTTAAAAACAGGATATAACGCCTCAAAAAAAGCAATTATGCTGGGTTTGCTCTAAAAGCCTACATAAGGGTATTCCGCCACAAATATGCAGATCAGACTCCTTTAAACAAATACTATCTTATATTTGTATACATAAAATACATTCATCTTATGAAAAAGATTTTATTATTGTCTGCAATTTACCCTGCGGTACTCCTGGGTGCCTGCTATAGTTCTAAAAAGGCAACCGTTACCTCGGTGAAAGAAGAGAAGGCGACCACTATTACGGATAACCGCTGGATATTGATCGAATTGGAAGGAAAAAACGTGGCGGCTACTATCAATGGCAAAGAGCCCTATCTTATTTTTCACACCACAGACAACCGCTACTCGGGCAATGTAGGTTGTAATGGCATTGGCGGCACCTTTGCCCTCCAGGATAACAACCGCGTTGAGCTTACCCCTGGGCCATCGACCTTAATGGCCTGCGAGCATATGGAAGTGGAACAGGGGCTGTCCGGTGTTCTGCAAAGAGCCAATCACTATAATATAAGTAAAAATGTACTTACACTCAGCAAAGATAACGGCACTGCCCTGGCACGGTTCCAGATGCAGGATAACAAAACCGCCCAGCAGGCGCTGAACGGCAGCTGGGAATTAACCTACATTTCCGGGCCCAAAATTACATTTGAAGGCCTGTATCCGAAAAGGAAGCCTAATATTACCTTTAATCTTCCTGAAGAAACAGCTCATGGCAATAGCAGCTGTAATAATTACAATGTCGGGTTTAGTGTAGAAGGCAGCAGTATAGAATTTGGCAGTGCCATGAGCACTAAAATGGCTTGCCAGGGAAGCGGGGAAGCCACCTTTTTGAGTACGCTGAAAACGATAACCCATTACAAGGTAAACGGCACAACGCTCGAACTGATACACAATGAAGAGCCTTTGATGCGGTTCGAAAAGAAAAAGTAACGGCGAAATACATCTCCCAAAGACATGATCAAAAGAATTCTTGCATTTTCGCCGCTCCTGGTCCTAGCGGGTATCATCGGCATGACCCATCTGAATTGCAGCTCCCTGAAAAGGGTCCCTAAAGCAGACCAGCATAACAGCCGTACGGCATTAGACTGGGCCGGTAATTACCAGGGAGTACTGCCCTGTGCCGATTGCGAGGGCATGGCCACGATATTAGTGCTACAACCAGACAACAGCTACCGCTTGCAACAATTTCATATAGATGGCAAAGCGAACCCGGAAGAGCATAAAGGTTATTTTAACTGGAAATCGGGAGGAAACAGTATCGAACTGGCCGGTACACCCGGAAAACCCCGGATACGCGTAGGTGAAAACCAGTTATTTTGGATAGCCAGGAAGAGCCCCCCAAAGAAGCAGATTGCGGACAATAGCCCTTATATCTTGCGCAAGACCGACTTAGCAGTCATCGAAAAGTACTGGAAATTAAAAGAGCTAAACGGCGTGCCGGTACGCACGCAAGGCGACCGGGAAACGCATTTGATTTTAAAGCATGACGGCCAGGTTAAAGGTCATGGTGGCTGTAACGCCCTGGGTGGTCGATACCTACTGCCGGAACAAAACGGGCTAAGGTTCTACAACCTGACCACAACTGCCAAAGCCTGCCCCGCTATAGAGACAGAAACCGGCTTCCTCGAAATGTTGCATAGCACTAACGGTTACAGGCTAAACGGGGATACTCTTTGGCTATACCCTGACCGCGACCGGCTAAAAGCTATTGCCCGCTTAGAAGCGGTTTACCTGTACTAGTGCCAGGTAAAAAGTAAAAAGGCAAAACCCAAAATGCGATAATATCCATAAACAAGCCAAGAGTTGCCGCGGCAATAAATTGTGCTTACGATCACTGCCCTACCCGCAGTTCCTTTCAGAGCTTTACATAGGCCCAGCCTGCCGACTGCCGAATCACAATATGCGCCAGAGCCGATGGTACGACTTGTATAAAGGGAAGCAATTCTTCCGGAGCAATAGATCTGTCCTTTAAAGTGTTGGCGCAAACCAGGAACTGCACACCCTGCGCTTCCAGTTCCGTCAAATAGGGGGCCACAGTCGACGAAATACGCAAAAAGTCAACAGCCCCGGCATGCACTACCACTTCGATCAGCGTAGCGGGCAGTGCCTGCCAGAAATTGCGCATCTGCCGGGCCCAAACCCTGTGCATTTCCGCTCCACCAGTCGATAAATGCACCACTGCCTGATAAGCCGAATGTGTCTTTTCCTCTACCATACCTGCGAAAGTAAGGCCCAACCAGCCGCCAGGAATGGATATGCAAAGAGAATAACAATTCCTTTAGGCTTCGGCGCTCGCAATGGGAACATTATTTGGGTACATTTAACCGTATCCCCGGAGCATATTTCAACTCAACTATTGTACAATTAAGCGTTTTTTCGATCATAGAAGGCAGTTAATACCGGGTAGCGAATCTTCAGTATAATGTTTGCAGAAGGCGAAAGAAACAGACAGCAATTTGCTCTTTGCCCAAAAATCGTATAAAGCTCCATTGGCGGCAGGCACCGAAGCAAAATAGATAGAACGCATGCCCGGTTGAAACATATTTGGGTTACCTTCTACACCCCTTTCATCAACGGGTATACATTTTAAGGCATTGTTCTTTTTGCTCATGCGCCCGCGATTAAACGGGTAGCAGGTTTCTTCATCTTTCAAGGATCACATTTAAAAAAATTATCCGAATTCCATTTGTGCGGGTTGTTGATTATATAGGTTTCGATTCGCCTGAAATCATCACCTGTCCGAATAATAT
>JBEBWN010000299.1:0-5374 GCA_040392235.1 Taibaiella helva
GGAGAAAAAATAAAATTTTTCTCCCCTCAACAGTTGAGTTATTTAGCAAGCCCTAATTATCGGCCGGTTGGGCCAAGTAAAACAGGGTGTTTGAATTGTTCGTATCAAATACCTGGTGAATGACATCCTGCAGGGTATTTTTATCAACGGTAAGATACTTGTCCAGCTCGGTATTCATCATAGCAGCGTCTCCCAGCAACTCATAGAAAGCAAAGTTATTGGCCCGGGCCAGGAGATTCATGTCTTCGAAGGTTACAATTGCTTCAATCTTGTTTTTAGCCTTTTCTAGTTCCTCATCTGTAATGCCGTTGTTTTTGATCATATCCAGCTCCGTTTCGATAGCTACACTGGCTACAGCCGGGTCAACGCCTTTTACGAGTTTACCTTCGATGACTAACAATCCTGGGTCAACACTATTGGTATGATAGCAGGAAATATTACTGAAAAGATGTTGTTCTTTTACCAGGCGTTGGTATAACCTTGACGATTGTCCGCTTCCCATAATCTCGGTTATAATATCCACAGCGTGATATTGCTTACTTTTCCGGTCACCCACATGCCATGCTTTATAAATAGCGTCAAGAGGTACGTCAGCATACACGGTAGCTGTTCTCGCCTGGGTTTGCTGTGGCTCGGCCGGTAGGTCCCGAACGTACCGCTCACCGGCAGGAATCTCGGCAAACCATTTCTCTGCCAGCGACCGCACCTGTTCGGTAGAGATATTGCCGGCCACGCTCAGTATGGCATTTTGTGGACGATAGTGTTTGAAAAAAAACTTTTTCACATCCTCTACCCCTGCTGTTTCAATATGGCTTAATTCCTTACCGATCGTCATCCACTGATAGGGATGTTTTTGATAAGATAATTGGCGCAGATGATTCCAAGTGTCACCATACGGCTTATTGATATAATGTTCTTTAAACTCTTCGCATACTACCTTTTTCTGAACATCCAGGCTTTTTTCGTTGAATGCCAGGGAGAGCATCCGGTCACTTTCCAACCAGAAGGCCGTTTCCACATTTTCTTTCGGCAGCTGAATGTAATAGTTAGTGATGTCATTTGTTGTATAGGCATTATTCTCACCTCCTGCCATCTGAAGAGGCTCGTCGTAATTAGGAATATTCGCTGAACCACCAAACATAAGGTGCTCAAAAAGGTGGGCAAAGCCTGTTCTTTGTGGGTCTTCGTCCCGGGCTCCGACATCGTATAAGATATTGAAAGCCACCATGGGAGTGGAATTATCTTCGTGTACGATCACTTTTAAGCCATTGGCAAGGGTAAAACGTTCGAAAGTTATCATACTATTTTGTTTCGTAATGTTTATTGCTGAAAAATTAAATATATTTATAAACCGGTCCACTCTTGCATTTTCCTGATTGCAGACATCATATGCGGTGGCACTTTTAATCCTTTCATCTGCATCAGGTAGTTGCGGGCGGCGTTTTTGTTACTCTGCATCATTTGTATGTCGGCCAGGGCCAATAACGCCATGGCCCGATTTTGCTGGTTCTTTAATCCTCCCGATAGGGCTTCCTCCAGGAGGGTAACTGCCTCTTCGTATTGGTCTTTATCACGGGCTATAAAACCTTTAATAAACAGATAGTGATTTTTTTGCTGCTTATCCAACCGTTCCGGATGGGTAGTATAGGCCAGCACTCTCTCTGCCTCTTTATAGTTCTCCTCTTTCATATAGCGAAGAGCCAGCCCGACCGACCCTTTCCTATAATATCCATATAATAAAATAAAAGACACGATACAGGCTATAATCAGCAGGCTATAGATGCCGGATATCGCCGCTATGGTAGAAAGAACCGCACAGCATAAGAGTAAAACAATTCTGGAAAGCGGCGTAAACATAAGTAGTAATTAACGGGTATAATTCTGCTTTTCCGGCCGGTGGGCGGTCAAAGAGTGTATCCGTGTTCCGCTGCCGACAAACAAAAGGCTTTTAGTAATTTACTAAAAGCCTTTGCCCTTATTATTAATTATGGGAAAGATTTTTTTCGTAACTCGTTTCTTCTTTTTTACTTTCCAGGTGGCTTTTGGCTGCTTTTACGAAGGCCATAAAAAGTGGATGAGGATTTTCGACTGTACTTTTATACTCCGGATGGAATTGGGTACCTACATAGAACGGATGGTCACTGAGTTCAATCACTTCAACAAGTCCGGTGTCGGGATTTTTTCCTGCGGGCATCATGCCCGCTTTTTGAAATGCCTCCAGGTAGTCGTTGTTAAACTCGTACCTATGGCGGTGGCGCTCTTGTATCCTGGCACTACCATAAATGGTAGACAAGCGGGATGAAGGTTCCAGCAGGCAGTCATAAGAGCCGAGGCGCATTGTGCCCCCCTTATTTTGTATGCCCTTTTGTTCATCCATAAGATGGATTACCGGATGTTGCGTATCGGGGTTTATTTCCGTAGAATGGGCATCGGGGTGTTGCAGTACATTGCGGGCAAATTCAACAGCTGCCATTTGCATACCCAGGCAAATGCCAAAGAAGGGTATACGTTCTTCTCTTGCATAGCGTATGGCTTCTATTTTGCCTTCAATACCACGGCTGCCAAATCCGGGAGCTACTAATATGGCATCCAGATTATGCAATTTTTCGACGGCATTTTCTGGAGTAAGGTATTCTGAATGAATATTCCGTACTTCTACTTTGCACTCGTTCATTGCACCGGCATGTATAAGGGATTCGAGGATGGACTTATAGGCATCCTGAAGCTCCACATATTTACCAATAAGGCCGATCGTAATTTTTGTTTTGGGATAGCGCAATTTGGTCAGGAATTCTTTCCATTTATGCAGATCAGGCTCATTGCCTAAAGGAAGTTCCAGCAGTTTCATGGCAATAATATCCAGTTTTTCCACCATCATCTCAATAGGCACACCATATATCGTATCTGCATCCCTAGCTTCAATTACCGCTTCCGGCCTTACGTTACAAAACAGGGCGATTTTCTTTTTCAGGTCGTTGTAGAGGGGTTCTTCCGTACGGCATACTATTATATCAGGATGAACGCCGTTTTCACTCAGCATTTTTACCGAGTGTTGGGTAGGTTTGGTTTTTAGTTCTTTTGCTGCTTTCAAATACGGAATCAGCGTTAGGTGAATTACAATACAATTGTCATTGCCCAATTCCCATTTCAATTGCCTTACTGCTTCAATATAGGGTAGGGACTCAATATCACCCACGGTGCCACCCAATTCGGTAATAACAACGTCATATTTATTGTCATTGCCCAGCAGGCGTATGCGCCGTTTTATCTCGTCGGTTATATGGGGTATAACCTGGACCGTTTTTCCGAGGAATGCGCCTTCTCTTTCCTTATTAATAACGTATTGATATACACGGCCTGTTGTTACATTGTTGGCCTGAGAGGTGGGCGTGTTCAGAAAACGCTCATAGTGTCCCAGATCAAGATCTGTTTCTGCGCCGTCGTCTGTTACAAAACACTCCCCGTGCTCATAGGGATTCAGCGTGCCGGGATCCACATTAATATAGGGGTCGAATTTTTGTATCGTAGCCCGGTAACCGCGAGCCTGTAATAATTTTGCTAAAGAAGCAGCAATAATGCCTTTTCCCAATGAAGAAGTAACCCCGCCGGTTACAAAAATGTACTTAGTCATAATGTTCCTGTTTGCGACCGGTGGATGTGAAAATCACTATAAATATCTCGGTCACGCAAAGGTAAAGAGAAATATCAGGACGAAAAAACCATTTTCGGATCAAAGCTACAACGACGCTGGATTGATAATGCGCAGACTATGACATTATTGTACTACGGACATGACATTATATTACCTCTGGCGCAACAAAAGAAGGGAAATGCGATCCGCTTCGTGACTATTGTCGCGGATAATGCTATTTCAGAATACCCTGTACCATTATTTCGATTCTGGCTTTGCAGGAAATATCACGCTTTGTTGTCTTTATAGCCCGACCTGATACTACATAAGTATAGATTCGGGAATTCAGGTAATTTTTTAATTCTGTTTCGGTATTAACTACCGGCGAAAACAGGAATGGATTGGGGGGGATGCCTTCTATTGTGGCGAGATCAACCCAACCGGGTTGGGTATCAGTAGAAAATTCAATTTTCAGACTGGAAAAGCTTTGAAAATTATCATTCTTGTCCTGATCCTGGTCACAGACGCTCAAGGTACAGGCTTTGAGCCGGACCGAACTGATCTGGTTGATATCTAAACGGGTATCAGATGCGGCAATAGCCTCTTGTAAATTTATGGCTTCCGGTTGACTGTAAAAGGTTGCGTAGCCAGTATCCTGGACAACTGGTAACTGGAAATCGATGTCAAAACTTACGGGTACTTCGATAGAGACCAATTCTTTTAATTTCTGACAGGATAGCTGACTGCAGAAAAGAGCGGCAAAGGTTAGTATAAGGCTTTTTTTAAAATTGTTTATTGGTGTCATCATTTACCGCTTTTGAAAAAGCTTAAAGCTTTATGCCCAGGCAGAAACCAAAGCCGCGTATGGCCGCGAGTTGGCCTGACGACGAAATGCCGGCCTGGTTATCGTCTACATGAGTTTTTATTTTAAAGTTAAGGATATTGACGGTTATTCCATCCAGATCCTGGCTTAAATCTTCCCGCTCCTGTTGCGAAAGCGAAACAGTTGACGCCTGAATAGCCATGGAAGGCATTGTATAATAAGGGCCTATAATCCACCAATCGAGGGTAAGAAGCGGACTTAAACGAAACTGTGCACCCAGCATCAACCCTGCTCCCCATGATTTATAGCTACCCAGGAAAGGTATTTCCCGCTCCGCATCAAGCGGGTAAGCAGAACGGATATTCATTTGTTCATATCTCAGGAAAGGCGCTAAGTATAGACCTTGGCCATTGCCTTTACCTAAATAAAAACGGAATTCAGGCGTCAGAGCATAGCCATTTACCCTGATATTATCCCAAAGCGCTATCGCTTTTTCGTTATTGCCATACTGGTCGGTCAAGCTTTTTAGCTGTCCGCCGAAGGGTAAAGGACCATTGGGCATCCACCGGAATCCGAGCGCAACGGAAAACCTGAGTGTCAGGATTCTTTCATACTGGACGGAAAGATTGCGCAACAATAATGATGAGGCATTGATTTTTCCAATATTCTTTTTTTTTGCATTCAACGCATCGCCAGACGGAGCTCCAGCAGGGGGCTTCTGCGCAAGTACGACCGTGGCCGTACTCAGGAAAAGGAAGAATGAATAAAGGCGTTTCATTTATTTTGCATTGATAATCAATACAAAAGTATAGAATGTCCGACGAACAGAAGAATGTTTGTGCTTTTTTTCGGGATTATTATTTCATTAAACGAAAACAAGGTCCAATCTTGGTGTAGTGTATAGGGTCTGCTGTTAAACT
>JBEBWN010000300.1:0-5373 GCA_040392235.1 Taibaiella helva
ATAAAACAAAGTGGACCCCATCCTTAGACATGCTTCCGCCTTTGCCCAGGCCTATCCAGCGGCGCTCCTCCCCAGTTTCGGTATAGCGCAATGCGTTCATCATATAATTCGTACTGTAGGCTGGTCCCGCCATCACATAACCAATCGAATCGGTATAGAATACCAGGTGTGATTCCTGATTGCCCACACCGGGTATTTCGAAATTCCATACATAGTGCCCGCTCATGGGCGTTACAATACTGTTCCCGGGCATTTCCTTTGGATTCTCCTTTTTGCAGGCAACCATAACAAGCGAACAAAGCAACAGGGACAGTACATTTTTGCGGATATTCATATCAGTTTATTTTTCCTACTAAAAAAGACTATCCTTATCTAACAATACAAAGATGCAAATGCAGGACAGCCATAGCCTGGAATGGCGGAGCAAAGGTACGATCCACCACTTGCATATACGTATGCTCAAAGACGAGTTTCGTCATACTTGTGTAAAAACTAAGGGGCCGAATGTGCTTCTTGCAATAAAGAGTATTCCAAACAGCAAGGGCAAAGAGTATACTCGGCAGTTGCGCTCCTTGTTCTTACCTACGCATCACCATCCCCGAAACGTTAACAGAGTACTTACCAGATACTTCGTACCTCAGCAGGACAAGAACGAGTAACAAAGATCCCATAGCCAGTGCATCCTATACCTTTACACAATGACGCGCTAATGGGGCGATCGTCTTCCTTTTCTCCCGTCATGTTAAGCGTAGTTTTGCTAAAGAGCAACAAAGGCAAAACGTAGTCGAAACATTTCCTCGGAGTTGGGCGACCGTATTTCTTAGTCCTCAATAAAAACACAAACATCCTGCGGGATTTATCCCGCGCACAGTAGGGGGCGTCATGACGTGTTGACCCGGCAACCCATCCCGAGGCCAAAGGTGTACGCAGGCAATGGGGAACAGGGATTGCTTCGCACCTCGCAATGAACGTTGACAGCGCAAACTAAGACAGTACAGATTCGGGAGTGTTAACGATGCTTCATCCCTACAGATGCCCTCCTCTACTGGCATTCCGTTTTTTTCCTATGCATTGTCACCTTGAGTTTTTTATAGGGTTCCCCTAATCCATAAGGCGATGACAAGGCGAAAATTTGGCATTGATAATCAAATTGATACAAACTTGTCATTGGCAGGCACAAATAACGGAACATTAAGTTCTTTGCAATGACAAGGGAAAGCGTGGCACTTTGAAGCGAGAAAGTAATCGTAGCAATATAATAGCTCTAAAACGTCATTTGCAAGTAGTTGAAAATTAGCAAACTGAAATACTTGTCAATAACAGCCCAGTCGAAGGGCATCATTATGGTCGGGACCATTATCATGCTTCGACTGAGCTCAACATAACAACAGAGCTTGTTCCAATGGCACTGTTTTTTAACGCTGGAATACCGCGTCATTATGCTATTGTTTTTCCACAGAAAATAAATTCACACCATGACATCGGTAGTATGAGGAATATGTACAGATCTCAATTTTAAACCTTAGTTATTTTCAACATTATATTACCCTCGTCCGTGCGAATGTTCACAAAATAGATTCCGGCAGGCAGGCTGCTGATATCCACCGAACCACTGGCGTGCTGTTGTACAAATATGAGAGACCGGGCGCCGGTCAACGTACAGATAGTGACATAGGCTGTACCTTGCAGACCGGGTATATCGACATGCAAAACACCGCTGGCAGGATTGGGATATAGTCGTACAGATTGCAAAGCAAGAGGAAAATACAGACCTACCGGAGTATGGCTATAGGGCGCAGAGGTATCAGCGCAGCCATTGGCACCGGTTACGGCAACGCGGTATTGCCCTGCGGTCTTTGTTTCCCAATACTGATCCGTAGCGCCGGCTATAGCATTGCCCTGCTCATCCAGCCACTGGTAACTGCTGTATATACCGGTACCGAGACGGTTATTATCAGCAGCAATTTCTGGCTCTGCAATACTGTCTACTATCAAGCGGAGCCGGATAAGACTGTCACAACCGGAGGTCATTGCCAAAGTATCCCAATATAGACCTGCTACCGCATACGCCCGCCCACCAAAGGTATAAGCATCTCCTTTACAGATGCGCGCATCCTGGTATGCAAATGAAGGACAGGCATTTAACCGGCCTACCCACACTACCTGGCTGCTGGCACCGCCAGAGCCGCCAAAGCCTGACAGATCGTAATCGGCAGAAGCAGTATTGCCGCAAAATATATAGCTGCCATCAGGACTTTGACGTATATCATCTAAATAATCAAAGCCGCTGCCCCCGATATTCCGTTCCCAGATCACATTTTTTCCGTCTGAGCTTAATTTAAGCAGCCAACCATCGGTACTGCTCGAAAAACCATTGAAATAATAATTGCCCGGCATACCGTTCTGTGTACCGGACGCGCCCTTGATTTCGGCCGCAATAATGTAATTACCATCTATATCTTCTATTAATGCATAAACATCGTCGACGGGGTCCAGTGCAAGTACATTGGGTTTCGTATGCGTACCCATGCCCCGATCCCAAAGCGGTGTGCCGGCACTGTCTACTTTAAGCAGCCAAATATCCAGGGTTCCGCCCGGTAGCGGGTTCAGCACATCACCGTCGGTCGAATTAGACTGTCCGGCTATAAGATAGCCGCCATCGGCTGTCGCCAATACATCGCGCACATTATCGCTCTTGCTACCGCCATAGCTACGCTGCCAGGCGAGTTCGCCGAGGGCATTTGTCTTGATCAGCCAATAATCGGCGCCGCCCTTCAAAGCGGGCACATCGCCGTCTCCGGCGGTTGTATAAGCGGCAATAATATAACCGCTGTCGCGTGTAGCCTTAAAGCCCATGGGGGCGTCTGTACCACTACCACCAAAGGCCTGTTGCCATTGAAGCGCATCCAGGGAAGCATTCACCGCGAACAGCCATATGTCCATATTACCGCCCTTAAAAGAAGCCTTAATATCGAGACCCGCCGAATCGAAAGTGCTGGCTACCACAATATCACCTCCCGGCGCCTCCAGTAAACGAATCGCTCGTCTATAGCCATACAGAGGGTATACACCATTCGTTTTGGGTCCGCCGAAGCGGTTTTGACGAATCAGGTTACCGGCCGAATCCAGGCGCAGCAGCCAGATACCCGAGCTACCCCTGCCGGGAATGCCCAACAGGTCGCCGTCATCAGAGCCTGATGTACCGCCGATGATAAAGTCACCGTTACGCGCCTGTATTATCGTAGCAAAGCGGTCGATATTACTCCCCCCGTACGACCGGGTCCATAGGGTATCGCCCTTTTCGTCCAGGCGCAGCAGCCATCCGTCCGAGAGGCCGCCCTTATAACCATGCACATCGCCGCTGCCGGATATAACATTGCCGGCAATAAGGCTACCGCCGGAAAGCGGTATACAGACAGCGGTACCCCTCTGGGTATTGGCCGAGCTGCCGGAAGGTACGGTTTTGCCGCCCATTTTCTTGCGCCAGTCCACCGTAGGTGCAGTCTGGGCATACATTACGTCCAGGCGCATTAACAGAAATAACAGTATATATAATATTCGTTGAGTCATCTTAATGTTTTTTTATAGGCAGATACCTACCGGCTGTAGCAGGCAGGTATCTGGAACAGAATGTTGGTCTTTACACACAGGCGCTAAGACATTTGTAGTGGAACTTTATCCTGGCCCTGTATTGCGGAGGGCTGGTAGTATTGTCTTCTTCCGGCATAACAGATTCTATGTAAATCAGAAAATGACGGGTACCATTACTTAATACCATCAACCGGTAAGGTGTAATAGTCCGCGTTGTGGTATTATAGTCGTACCAACCCGGAACCGGCATGGGCATACCATTTAGTTTACCCATGCCCATGGTGTTCCCAACAGAAGCATTAAGCGCACCTGTAGGAATACAGGTTATAGAACTGTAATTAGTCACGGGGTAGCTGCCTTCGTTCAGATAAGTAAGCGTCCAGCCGGAAGTTCCGGTTATATAAGAATTGAAACGATTGTGCCATACCAGGTGATAAGGATCTGTATCGCTAACAAAGTCACCGGAGCAAAAATCAAAATACAAAGGCGGCCAGTTACCGGCTATGGCATCGGCGCTATCTACCCAGCCCGTAGTATCCTCTACGGTACCGCTGGTGCAGCAGTCGGTACTACCGGATAAGGCTACGCCAGCCGACTTTAAAGTTTGTACAGCTCCCTGCTGCATTTGGGGTTGGGTTTGCATGTCCTTCTGGCAGCTGGTAAAGGCTAGAATCAGGACTATAATCGCGCTTGATATTTTAAATGGATGTCTCATTTAATTTTAGTTTTGGTTTTAGTTTAGTTTACATCTGGCGTAAGGTTGCGTACCGGCCAAAGCCGGCCGTAAGGGAAATAAATCCTGCCCGGGAAATGAATATTTCATAGCCAGCCTGCCTTAATGAAGAAGACAAGCGATTAAGGGCGCGGCCTTAGTGCCGCCTGCCCGTTGCAGGATGCCGGGAAAGGTATATCCGCCAGTATTGCCGGGTGCCTTGGTGCGGCATACCGGGTTGATATACTAAGTATGCTTGCATATTATACGGTTTTACAGTCCCGCCAGGAATAATAGCATTTTATGCCAGTACATTGCCCGCTGTGCCCTGCCTGGTATACTTGTCGCTTTTATAAGGCTTCGTTACCGGACTATCATTAGTGTTGTAAATTTGTTTTTACCTCATTCATCTTTGACTTAAAACTAAGCACTACTGCATCCACTCGTGAACAGCACTAAGCAGTAGTCGTCACAAACCGGCACGGCTACGCCTATACAGGATACAAAAAGCCAGTGCAAAATATATGCTATTTACCTGGCAGCTTTACCTGTAGCCTTCCGGACCGGGCCACCACAAGGCCTGTCGTAAACGGCTACCCGCTACAAAAGCAACTATAACAATCTATCTCCGTATTTTCATCCGGGAATGGCGGCAAGCGTCACCCTCGGATAGCCCCTTGAGGGCCCGTCAATCATTTGCAGTATCGATCAACTCTTTTTGCAGAATAAGTAATCCATCATAGTTAAGGTGTCTTATAATTTTCATTAATCAACTTCCGGTTTATTGCATTATGCCACCGCCATATAACACAACACTACAGGTTACTGCATTGGTGCGGTGATCGTTTTGACCATGTGCATATACATTATGGCTATAACGATAGCAAAGCTACGGGATGAAGACAGAGTTGCATTTCATAATCGGGAAAAACTATGTCATATAACTGTAAAACAAATACAGATATCAGCAGGTAGTAAGATACGCACTGCTCCGGCCCGGCCATCCTTATAGCGCATTGCCTGCTGGTCTTGCTCCTGTGAAGCTATTACAGAATCGGGAACAGCCACCG
>JBEBWN010000301.1:0-5371 GCA_040392235.1 Taibaiella helva
GGGAAAGAACAATCCTTCAGCTGATATCAGAGGAGTATACCAGCCAACAGATATCAGAGAAAATGCATTTGAGTCCCAGAACTATAGAAAACTACCGTTTGGGCCTGATGCACAAACTGGATGCTAAAAATCGGGCTGGCCTCGTAAAGAAAGCAATATACCTGGGTATTATCGATTGACGTCTTTAATACACTCCATACCCCCTATCGGAGCACTTCCCCTATCACCTGTCCAACCGAGGCGTTTGGCATTTGAATATGCAGCAATGCCGCAAGCGTTGGAGCAATATCGGTTATGGAAACATTACGGAACGTGCTTCCTTTCTTTATACCGCAGCCATACCAGAGCAAAGGAATATGTGTGTCATAGGGGTTCCAGCTCCCATGGGTAGTGCCTCTCGTACTAGAACTGCTGTACCATCCCGGATTCAGAACAAGTTGTAAAATGCCACTACGGCCTGGATAATAGCCATTGCTGATCATATTATCTACTGCAACAGGAATTCTGTCTAATCCGGGTTGCTCTAAATCAACTACCTGCACAACCCCTTCCCAATTTCGAAGCTCTTTTTTTATAGTACTTTTTATCCCTTCGCGGTCCATTTGTTTTGAGGCGATCAGCTCTTCATTGAGGTGAACCTGGTAATTTAATAACGATTTTACCAGTCCGTCTGTGCCATAATGTCCGGATAATACCTGGTTCAGTTGTTCAGCCCATTTTCTTACGGACACAGGTTGAGCCGGGATGCGATGGTCCGACAAAAATGCCGCGTTATGTGCGCCACCATGATCCGCAGTCAGAAAAACCGTATAAGTATTCTTCCCTAATTTTTTATCTAAAAATTGAAGAAGCGCTGCTATTTCGCGATCAAAACGGAGATAAGTATCCTCAACTTCTATAGAGTTCGGTCCATATTGGTGGCCTATATAATCGGTACTGGAAAAACTGAGGGCCAGAAAGTCGGTCACCTCCCCCGCTCCCAATCCCTCTCCTTCTATGCAGGCTTCCGCTACCAGGCGCGTAAGCGTATTACCATACACAGTATTTTTAATGGCCCCTTTATCCTTTACCTCCGAAGTACGATGTGGAAAAACGGGACCTACTTCTCCTTTAGCGGCTTCTTCATATACATTATCATCAGCGGTACTTTGTACATAACTTGATATAGGATACAATGTATGCCAATCCAATTGCATCAAGCTGTCGGTAACATTCCGATCATTAAACCGTACAAGCCATTCCGGTAAAGATTTGTGACCATAGTAGCTACTGGAAATAAAATGTCCCTGGCTGCCATCGTACCAATAGGCTGCCGTAGCGCTATGCCCTACCGGCAGGATAGCTCCCCTGTCCTTAATGGAAATACCAATAGTGCGGGAGCGGAAATTTGTTGCCAGGCGCATTTCATCTGCTATTGTGGTTGCCAGCATATTCCTGGGGCTCATCAACCCGGCCTTTCCTCCCCCAATACTGGTAACAGTTGTGTCTTCCGTGCAATACCATTTTCGCCCCGTCCGGTGATCCACCCAGTCATTAGCAACGATACCATGCAAAGCAGGCACCGTTCCCGTATAAATAGCGGCATGTCCGGGCGCTGTGTAAGAAGGAAGATAATTAATGTAAGTATTTTGGCAGTTAAAGCCCTCGTCCATTAATCTTTTCAACCCTTTATCGCTATAACGGTCGTAGTAACGGAACAAATAATCCCATCGCATTTGGTCCGCTACAATGCCGATCACCAGTTTCGGTCTTTGCGGTTCCCGTGCCATCACTTTTGTTCCCAGCACCAAAAGGCACATTAAGCAATATAATCTTTTACAAATAAACATATTAACTATGTATATAACTATGATTAAAAAACATTTTCTCTATCTGTTTCTCCCATTTCGCAGCAAAGAAAAATAAATAATGTTACCTTTTTGTTTACTGTCTTATTTTTGCCACCTGTTTAATAAAAAGCCAGGGGCTATTTTTGCTTCTGATCAAGGCAATTATATTTGTTTAATAAATAATTGAAATATGGACGCTACTCAGAATAATGTCATTGCGAATGGGAAATTATCATATGAAGAATTTAAGCAGGAAGTTTTAAACGACTACGAGCTGGCTATCGCCAGCAGGGAGGCCAGTTTAATAGGCAGAAAGGAAGTGCTTACGGGAAAAGCTAAATTCGGCATTTTTGGTGATGGCAAAGAGTTAGCACAAATAGCATTAGCAAAAACATTCCGGAATGGCGATGTCCGTTCCGGCTATTACAGAGATCAAACCCTGATGTTTGCTACAGGAATGAGCAATATAGAGCAGTTTTTCGCTCAATTGTATGCCAATCCGGACACTACAGAGGAGCCTGCATCCGGCGGACGCATGATGAATGGGCATTATGGTACCCGTTGGCTACAGGAAGATGGTAGCTGGAAAAACCTGACAGCCCAACCTAACTCTACAAGTGATATTTCTCCGACAGCAGGGCAAATGGTCAGGGCTTTAGGCATAGCCTATGCTTCAAAGCTTTATCGCAATGTGGATAGCCTCCAACAAGGTTTTGACCAGTTTTCTAACAAAGGCAATGAAGTTAGTTTTTGTACCATAGGCGACGCATCTACCAGCGAGGGCTTCTTTTGGGAGACATTAAACGCTGCAGGCGTGTTAAAAGTACCGCTGGCTGTCTGCGTTTGGGACGATGGCTATGGTATTTCGGTACCAAGAGCTTATCAAACTTCTAAAAATTCCATTTCCGATGCCCTTTCGGGAATGCAATACGATGAAAAGGTAGGAAGCGGTGTGGAAATATACCGGGTAAAAGGTTGGGATTATCCCTCGTTGATTGAGACTTTTCAAAAAGGTATCGCCCGGGTGAGAGAAACACATATTCCCGCTTTATTCCATATACAAGAGGTAACACAACCACAAGGGCATTCTACCTCCGGTTCGCATGAGCGGTATAAAAGTAAAGAGCGGTTGGAATGGGAGAAGGAGATGGATTGCATTAAAAAGTTAAAAGAATTTATCCTGGAAAACGGCATTGCTACGGAAGAAGAGATAGTGGTGATTGAAGAAAGGGCAAAAGAGTACAGCCGTACCTGCAAGCAAAATGCATGGAATAAATTTCTGGCGCCTATCAAAGAGCAAATCGCCGAAGTGAGCCGGTTAAGCCAGGGCTTAATATCTTTATCCGGGCCAGCTGCCGAAGAAGTAACGGCCTTAGTACAGGAACTGGAGAAAATAAAAGAGCCTATTCGCAAAGACGTATTGCGTACTATATACCGTATGTTGAGGATTGCCAAAAAAGCGGGATTGGACGTAGAAAGTCTGCAACAATACTACCAGGAACTCAACGCTGAAGCGGCAAAGAAATTTAATTCCTGCCTGGAATCTGCATCTGCCGAAGCTGTAGAAAAGGTTACTCCGGTACCTGTACAATATAGTGATGACAGTCCTTCTTTAAATGGTTTCGAAATATTAAATAAATTCTTTGACAACCTGTTTGAACAAAATCCCGCCGTTTTTGCGTTTGGTGAAGACGTGGGCAAAATTGGAGATGTTAACCAGGGTTTTGCAGGATTGCAAGAAAAATACGGAGAATTACGGATTTCAGATACCGGCATACGGGAAGCTACCATTGTGGGCCAGGGATTGGGAATGGCCATGCGGGGATTGAGGCCTATTGCAGAAATACAATACCTGGATTATCTCCTATATGGATTACAGCCCTTAAGCGATGATATTGCCACTATGCAATACCGCACAAGAGGCGGCCAAAAATGTCCTCTTATTATCCGTACCCGCGGACACAGACTGGAAGGTATTTGGCATAGCGGCTCGCCAATGGGCGTTATTATAAATGCTGTAAGAGGCATAAAAGTATGCGTGCCGCGCAATATGATTCAGGCGGCTGGCATGTATAATACCCTGCTGCATAGCGACGAACCGGCAATTGTAGTAGAATGCCTTAATGGCTATCGTTTAAAAGAGAGGGTTCCGGACAATCTGTTTACGTTTAATGTACCGCTTGGCGTACCGGAAATATTACAGGAAGGAGAAGATATTACTATTGTTTCCTACGGCTCTACCTTAAGGGTAATTCAGGAAGCCATAGAACTGTATCTGAAACCGCAGGGCATCAGTTGTGAGCTCATCGACGTACAAACACTTCTGCCCTTTGATACCACACACCAAATAGTACAATCCCTGCAAAAGACCAACCGTATTATTTTTATAGACGAAGATGTACCGGGCGGAGCGTCGGCTTATATGTTCCAACAGGTGATGGAATTACAGGGCGGATACCGGTGGTTAGATGTAGCACCCAGAACTTTATCAGCTAAAGCGCACAGACCGGCTTATGCTACGGACGGCGATTATTTTTCGAAGCCCAATGCGGAAGAGATCGCGACCGTGATCGAAGAAATTATGGCAGAATAGAAAATAGGTAATACCAAAAAAGAGTCTGCTCCAGATTGGGGCAGTCTCTTTTTTTAAGGCCATTGCTTAGCAAAAAACACTTGTCTTAACAATCTTTAATCGTAATTATCCCGCCCATTATCCTGCCCTCTAATTCTTATTAATAAGCCTTATTTTTGCTATAAAAATTAAATGCAGCAATACCTTCAACTACTCCAACACATACTGGATAACGGCACAAGCAAAGGTGACAGGACAGGAACAGGGACAATAAGCTGCTTTGGATATCAAATGCGTTTCGATCTCCAAAAAGGGTTCCCCCTGGTAACCACGAAGAAATTACACCTTAAATCTATTATACATGAATTACTATGGTTTTTAAAAGGCCAGACCAATATTGCGTACCTGAAGGAAAATAATGTCCGTATATGGGATGAATGGGCCAATGCAGATGGGGATCTCGGCCCCGTTTACGGCAAACAATGGCGCAGTTGGGAAGGTGCTGACGGCAAAGTATGTGACCAGATCAAAGATGTACTGCAACAACTGGAAAAAAACCCGGATAGCAGAAGAATGATCGTCAGCGCATGGAATGTGGCCGATTTGCCTCAAATGGCATTAAGTCCCTGCCATGCTTTATTCCAGTTCTATGTCGCCAACGGCCGCCTAAGTTGCCAATTATACCAACGGAGCGCGGATGTATTTCTTGGTGTGCCCTTTAATATCGCTTCTTATGCCTTATTAACCATGATGATAGCGCAGGTGTGTAACCTGGAATACGGTGAGTTTATTCACACTTTTGGCGATGTGCACCTTTATAGCAATCATATCGAACAAGCACGCCTTCAATTAACCAGGGTACCCTATGAATTACCGAAAATGAAACTTAACCCCGAAATAAAAGATCTGTTCGCATTTTCCTTTGAAGACTTTTCCCTGGAAAATTACGAGGCTCATCCGCATATTAAGG
>JBEBWN010000302.1:0-5352 GCA_040392235.1 Taibaiella helva
CTCCGCCGATAAGGCTTAACCATAAACAAAAGTATTTTTATTCTGAATCGCTGATGAAGACGGGATATTAAATGTTTAACGCTCCGGATCCAGCAACGCAATCAGCTGTTGCATCTCTTTTGCTTTTTCTTTATCCTGTATGTAATCGTAGGTCTGGGCCATCTCTTCCAGCATTCTCGCAATAATCTGCTTATTATTCAGGGGCTGAAAGTAACGTTCTTCTCTACCTGCGTTAATTTTCTTCAGGTATACTTCAACATCGTTTTGGGTGTACACCATTCCATTTACAGGATCGATATAGAACTGTATAGTTTGAACCGGATCGGTTTTGGGTGTATAAAAATGGTAAAGGGTATCGAAATAGGCGATAACAAACTGCCTGGGCAACCCCACTGCAAAAATGGGGATATCGAGCAATTCGCAGAGCGCAAGGTAGATAACCCCGATAGTGAAGGCATTGCCCTGTTTGCTTTCCAGCGTATGGTTGATAAAAAACAAATTCGGGTCCCGGTCGGAAATCTCGTGCCCTTGCAGTTTATAATAGCTGTACAATATGCTGTTGAACACATTAATCTGCTCCAGGGGCGTTAAATAGTTGTTCAGCTCTAACCAGATATTACGACGTATCTGATCCAGCTGCTTCATCATAGACGCTATGTTTAAATCGGGGTAGCGGTATTTTGCCACGATCAGAGCGCCTTTAAACAGGGAAGCTGCAGTATCTTTAGCCCAAGCCACCAGTTCGTCCTGCAGTTGAGCAAACAATGCTCTGTGGATCAAATTTTCGATCCGGTATTGCACTTCCTCATTCTCAGTCGTTTCCCATAATTGCTCCAGGTTGGGAATAATTTCTTTGCCATAATGTAGTAGCCGGTCTGCAACAGTATTAAACACCTCGTTATCTGGATCGTCTACCAATTGAAGTAAAGCTTTTATTTCACTGTTGTGCTGCATTATTTAAAAAGACAGTATATTTAAATGCTAATGTAAGGGAAAAACAGAGACGGTAATATAAATTATTGCAAAAACAGGGCCCGTATTCCGTTTGGTACGAAGCCAAAAGGAAAAAGGAAAACCCCAAAACCAGAGCGTTACTGATAATCAAAGCGATAGATGCTTAGCTCTTGCCGTCAATGCAGCTATGATACCCGTTTGGCGCAAAAAAACAAAATGGTTCGAATATAGGTAATCCAGCCAGCTATTGTGCGGGGTGGAACTAAGTTTGAGAGCCGGCACTAGAATTTGAGTGAAAATATCTGAACAGTGGCTCCCCGCTTTACTTTAACTTTTGTTTCCTCGCCGGGATTAAAAGCGCCCAATGCTTCCATATAGCTTTGCATACCATTGATTTTGATTTCGCCGATCTGCAGGATAATATCGCTTTGCAGTAAGCCGGCATGGGCAGCAGGCTTATCGTCTATTACACCATCTATTTTAACACCGCCATCCTGGTAACTGTAATCGGGCATGATACCCAATGTAACTTTAAAGTGGGTGCGCCCGCCTGTAACGGTATTACGTGTGGTAGAGAAGGCTGGTTTTGCCGTTTTTTCTACTTGGAGCGTGAGATTATAAACGTAGTTTACGATGTCTTTTATACCATTGTAATTGATGATTCCCGCATCGTCGCTAGGCTTGTGGTAGTCGCTATGCGTACCCGTAAAAAAGAAAAGCACGGGAATACTGTCATGGTAGAATGTTGCGTGGTCGGATGGCCCCACCCCGGAACTATCGGTAACAATCTTTAAACCAGAGTTGATTGCAGGTAATACCTGCCCCCAGCTAGGAGATGTGCCCACACCACCTATTGTTAATTTGCGTTCCGTATTTAAACGCCCCACCATATCCAGGTTAATCATATAAGCAGCCTTCGACCGGTCAAAATCCTTTTCCTTAACAAAAGCCTTTGAACCCAGCAGGCCCAGTTCTTCCGCAGAGAAAGCTATAAAAAGGTAATTGTATTTGCGCGTACCGGATTGCTTGATCTTTTGAGCCAGGGCCAGCATAGCCGCTACGCCACTGGCATTATCGTCGGCTCCGTTGTGTACAGCCTTATCTTTTTCGGTCGATCGGGAATTGCCGTCCTCACCATAACCCAGGTGATCGTAGTGCGCGCCGATGATCACGGTGTGCGCGGCATTGTTGGAGAGATAACCCACCCGGGTTGTACCGCTGCGGAATTGTTTTCTAAAGCTTGTTTTAATATACACCGGCCGGATCGTTGTCATATTCTTAATATGCAGATCGTACACTTTTTTGCTCAGGTACAACACGGGTATATCGAGTGATTCATAAGTCGTATTCTTATTGAAGACCGGGGCATGCGAACTCCCATATTGATCGTAGAATAATACTGCGCTGGCGCCCCGCTCCTGTGCCCGTTTGGCCCTCTCAAAAACCTCCTTCTCAATGTCCTGGTGCGGATTGCTGGCCGCCTCCTCAGAAGTGTAGAGGGATATTAACCAAGGGCTATTGGCTTCCATACTCTCGGGCAACATAAAATTTTCCTCGGTAGTAGCCGAGGAGAAGGGAAAAGGAAAAGCATCTTCCGGCATATTTACATGTTTACCGTTGATGGTTAACCGGACTTCCGGTGTCAGTTCTCTACCCCACTCAAATTTAAAAGGGCGACGATAATTGGTCCCGAAAGGAGCCAGGCCAATATCCTTCATCCTGCGCTCTATGTATACGCCCGCCAGCGCTTCCCCTTTTGTTCCGGTACGCCTCCCTTCCAACTCGTCAGAGGCCAGGTATCGTACATCCGACCGTAATTGTTTCAATACCTCTTCTGCCTGCTGATCATCGCTGCCAATAATCTTTTCCGGAAGGATTTTCTTCCATATCTGGGCCTCAATGTGTTGGGTACAGAATAATGCCGACAGCAATCCTGCCATCCTGAATAAACGAGCCGAACGCTTCATCAAATTTCATTTATCGTTTTATAGTAGCGGAAACCGGTATGCAGAGAGGCCTGTTCATGTCCCGCTCGATAAGACAAGCGACAACACCTGTGTAAGGCTACCCGATGTAACCGGTGTGCAAACTTAGGTATTTGTACAACAATTAAAGGCTGGCAAATTCCTAAAAATTAAACGACCGGAAAAGGAATCCGGTCGTTTAACAATTTACTAAATAAATATGTTTCTTATCTGGCCCACATATCATCTTCTTTTGCCATAATAGCTTCCATTGCTCTCTCTCCTTCTTCCAAGCCTCTCAGGTTACGTTCAAAATCAAGACCACGGGGGTTGTTGGCATCTGACTTAATGATATAGCTAGAGAAATAACGGCCATCAAAATAATCGGCCCATGTCATCCTATGTAGACTATTCTGAGGATTGTACACTTCATAATTAGCCAATACCTTTCTCAGATCGGGATAATACAACCAAAACAAGGGGCCCGAATACAAGAAGGCATTTGTATTGGGATCGTACTGATCTTTAAGCGGGGCTATACCCACTATTTGTACCATTAATCTACCGGTATTGCGATCGAAAACCCAATCTTCCTTTAGGCGGTATTTTGTAACGGTATTTACGTCAAACTCCCTGCGGGTTACTTTAATAATAATCTCTCCTGTATTGATATCCGGCACCTCTGTTGTATCCCAGGTTCCACCAAGGCTGGTATTAAAGGCTTCCAGATCCAAGGCTTGTGTAAACCGGTCATCCAGGATGCTATAAGCCTGTACTTTCCCCTTTTTCACAGCGTCAATCAAGATTTCGACAAACGCACCGCCACCAGTGTACTCATCTCCTTCGTAGATAAAAGCCTGGTTTTGCTTCTCACGCACATCGATCTGTCGCCATACCCGGTGTCCCCATGCCGCATCTACCTCCCTTATACGAGCCAGATCCGTAGCTTTATTAACGTGCGGAACACGGTCAATAATACCATCTTTTACTAGTGAAGGCTTCCACAAACTATTAACAGGCTCATCGTAACTACTATTGGCAGGCGGATCAACTGAAGGATTTTGCGCGAATGCAGCACCGGTAACCAAAAGTGCGCCTACAGTCAAACCTATTTTATTCAAGATATTCATCCTTAAAATTTTATTATTGTATTGAATACATTCTAATTTAATGTCAGGGAAACAGAGTTGATAGATCTTGGTATATTATCCGGACCTATAGCCCTAACGTTCTCAACCAACCATTTATCCCCCGGACGCGAACGATCAATTAACTGACGGCATTCGGCAGAAAACGCATTGCCTTTTACTTCTATGGGTATCGCATCACCTGTTTTAGGAATGTACACGAAACGGAAACTGGTTACTTTAAAGTTTGCATTGAAGTCAAAATTGTCCAGTTTGGCTAAAATACCCTGCTGTGCTTTTGCCTGGTTAGCGGGCATTACAGCAACCGGTTTAGCACCGATCATGGCCGTTGGCGGCGGTATCATTTTAACCCTGATCTCGCCACCGCTGATCTTGGTAGCCGCACTACCGCCCCTTGCCGCCGTAATAGCGTATTCAATAGTACCTTGTTTGCTAACGGTTGCGATATATTTACCCTTACCATTAGGCTTTAACTCAGCACCCGGCATTGACAAACGCACATCTTCGATGTTATAACCGGATGCAGATAGTGTAACAGGGTTCTCTACACCGATATACATTACATTCATCTGATCCAGTTGGAGCGAAGCACCGGCAGAACCCACCATATACTCGAACTTGTATGGATAAGACTCTTTCTTCCCGGCTTTATCAATAGATATCACCCCGTTCACCGTTTTCAAACCTGCACCGGAGGCTTTAAATTTCATTGTACCCACACCGTCTTTTACTATTACATTACCACCGGTAATTGTAGGATTGGCAGATTTATTATAAGCAGCCAACATAATAGTTGCTTCAATCTCCTGCCCTTCTAAAGCATAACTTGTTTTAGGAACGGCAATAGCAGTAAGGGCGTCGAATTTATAATCCTCTAAGTGGATTTGCGCCATTAGATGTTCTAGTACAATGGACTCTGAATTTTTTATATCATTTTGGAATTTAGAGAGCATCGCGACTGTTGCAACGACCGGAATGTTATGAAAAGTCCCGTAGCTCCAATCGCCGGTTGGATTGTCTTCTGATTTGGACAGGTCGCCTAATTGGATAGGGAATGCCTTTTTCATAGCGTCCTTATCTTTTGGGTTAACCCGTTCCAAAAGGAAGTCAACAAAACCATTCATCACTTTCTTCAACTCATCGCCTTTTTTCTCTTCCACAAACAAGCGTGTTGCGGCATCGATATCCTCCAGGCTTTTAATTTGTTTTACACCTTTATCGTCTACTTCGTAACCACCCGAACGGTTGATCACGGTATCTTTCCATGATTGCAGGTAGGCTAATAT
>JBEBWN010000303.1:0-5315 GCA_040392235.1 Taibaiella helva
ATCAAACCATCGATCTCCCTTGAAAACACCGGAATCCACAAAACATAGGAACACTGCCCATTCCCCTACAAACGCCCTACACATCTTCAGGGAATGCATCCACAAGGATGGTACACTTTTTTTCTTTTGTGGGCTGTTCAAGCCCGCAGGGCTTGTGTCCAACGATCTCATAACCGCGGATTTCATCCGCGGTTATGAACAGGTAAGCCCAGGCTTATTTAAAGGCGCATTTGTATCTTTCCTGATCATCTAACCTCGCATAGCAGATACTTTAACTACATTGGGGGATGCACCCAATTGAGGTTAAACAGCAGACCCTACATAGCTAATGCCCCATCACGTTTTGGTTTTCCCTTTGACTTAACACCCGGACAGATTGATAACAGATTTTCTGCAAGCCCAGGTTGAAATGCATCAAGCTACTTCGAACAGCACACTTACCAATAACAAAAATGTCCCGGAGTTATCGGCTCCGGGACATCCTGTTTTAACAATTGATTTTATACCGGTAACGGAAATTATTCTTTAACGAATTTAACCGTACGCAGCAGGTTGCCGGCAATGTCATTGATTTGTAACAGGTAAACGCCGGCAGCCATATCCTTTACCCCTACCTTGTCCGTCCGCTGCTCGTGTTTCACTATGCGGCCACTCAGGTCTGTCACAGTTACGTCAACAGGCTCTGCAGTTTGTATGTACAGCCGGTCCTTAGCCGGGTTGGGGTATATCCTGATGTTCCGGCCCTTTCCACTCAATGCATCGATACTAGTATAGTTATCTACAATGTAAACATCCGAAGTATCGATGCAACCGATACCGTTGGACACCACCACCTGGTAATTCGCATTTTCATCTACAGTATAAGTAGCACCAGTCGCACCAGATATCGGTTGACCGTTCTTCAACCATTGGTACGTGCGGTAAGTATTGTTTACGCCCAATGTAAAAGTATTAATGGTTATGAAAGGCTTTTCTATTTCCCCGAATACCAGTGAAAGCATTACCGTGCTGTCTCCACAAGCGCCGCTCAGAGGGAAAATCTGGGTGTATTCGCCGGCCTCCCGGTACACCGTACCATTCAGCACAAAACTGTCCTTTCCGCAAAGTGCTACATCTAGATAAGTATAGCCCGGCCGGGATAAGGTATCGTTAAACAGTAACTTGCATATGAAACCATCTGCGCCTAAGGACATATCAGCATAGGAGGTCATTTTCTTCTCCTCAGCCCCGGGCATTTCAAACTCAACCGTACCTGCAAAATTACCGGACACATATATATTACCGTCAATATCCATTCCAACAGCTTCTCCGTTGCCCACTGCCATGGTTCCCCCCATCCTGCCTACCGACAGGAAATTACCGGAGGCATCATAACGGGCAATGAACATATCCATCAGCCCGGCCATCATCTCGGGCGTATTAGGGCAGGGATCGAAAGCTACAGATCCTAAAAAGTAGCCGGCGATATACACATTGCCTGCCCGGCTCATTACCAGCCCCTGCGGAATAGTTACCGCGCCTATGCCGCCGGCCTGCTTGGCCCAGAGGTAATTGCCGTCCCGGTCGTACTTAGCCAGGAATACATCTGGCCCACCCTTGGGACTTAGCATTACCGTATCAGGCCCGGTATCAAAATCTCTTGGATTAAAGAATAAGCCGGTAACATAAATATTGCCAAAACTATCGGCCTGCATCAGGCTGCCACCGGTATTGGTCCAGGAGCCGGTGGCTTTGGCCCACAAACATTTACCGCTGCTATCGTATTTCGCAAGGAAATCGTTTGTCCCCATCGCAAACCGGAGTATAACGGTGTCCGCTCCCGGCGCAAAATCAGTTGCACTGGTATAAAAACCGGTTAAAAATACATTGCCGCTATTATCCAGTACCATATTAAAGGAGCGGCGATCACTACCCGTAGTCGTATCATCGATCACGTTGGCTGCTTCCTTAACCCATATAAAATCACCATTATTAGTGTACTTGGCCAGATATCCGATCTCGTTCCCCTTTGAAAGGGCTGATAGCACGGAAGCGGAAAATGAAACCTTTGCAGGCCCCGGATCAAAATCAGCAGTATCATTCAAGCCGCGTTGGCTGCCAGCCAGGTAAATATTGCCGGAACCATCTACCCGGATACCTCCATAACAGTTGGGTACATTGTCTAATACCTTTCCCCATTGATAACTACCGCTTTTGTCATATTTAAACATAAATATACCTTCGCCTTTAAGAGTATCTATACGGGAGCCGTTTTGAAAGCTAACACCTGCAGAGCCGAATGCCGTATAAACGCTACCTTCCCGGTCTACTTCCAAACGGGCATCGCTAGTGCCCGACCAACCTGCAGACGCAAATGCGCGCCCCCATATATACTTTCCCGTAGCATCATATTTAGCGAGGAATGTATTTTCGGCATAGCCAGAAGGCCCAGATAAGATGGCCGTTCCAACCCCCGGATCGAAGTCTACATCACCATCAAAAAAGCCAGAAACATAAACATTTCCAGCATTATCTGCCTGAATAGCACGCACATTTACAAACGAGCTATCGGCGCCGAAATGAATGGCCCAATCCAATTTTTGAGCCTCCACCCGGGCACTCCAGCAGCCCAGCAGGGTAAGGAGTAGCAGCGAAAGACTATTGGCCCGGTACCGGGGAATAAAACATCTGATAAATTTCAAATTCATATATATTGTTTTTATAAATGACACAAAAATTAAAGAAGACAAAATAGATTTACGGCTGGAAGTATGGTTATTCGTTTGACGCCAAACCTCATATGTATAACAACAAAACAGGCAAGCCGTTTAATCAGGCAAAAAAAAAGGCATCCTGGTAATAAAGCTATTACCCTGTTACCTCTTAGCTAAGGAAAAATGTTTAAATTTGAGAAACGGACGATTATTTACATATAACAAATTTAGGGGCCTGCCCGTGGAAGGACAAGCGTACATTTACCCTTTTCAGGAAGCGTATATACCCCTTAAGCTTAATATGATTGAACTTCTATGAATCGCGGCGGCAAAAAGAGACATCGTTTCGGCATGGCAGCCGTAATCTTTATTCTTATAGCAGTTTGTATTTCATCCTGCCGGGAAGAGGCGCAGCGCAAAGAGGGGCCTGATACGGTCGATTTGCGGCAGAAAGGCCGGAAACCGGGAAAAGAGATACCGGAGATAACACATATCAGTAATCTTAAAGACCTGCCCGGCGCCAGTACAGTAGACCAGTTGATACGAAAAGGAAACATTGCCTACAAAACTGCCCCCGACAGCGCTATGGCTTACTTCAGGCAAGCCCTGCAACTCAGCCGTGAGATCAACTTTCCGGAGGGCGCTGCTGTCTCGCTGTTAAGCCTGGGCACATATGCCTACAACTTACGCTACAATTATACAGCTGCCCGTACTTTTTTTTACAGCGCCTTGCCCTATTGCATCAAGGCCGATCAGCAGAACCCGAAAATACTACCAGGCGTGTACAATAGCCTGGGTAATACTTATTTTATGGAGGCCCGCTATGATTCCGCCATTCATTTCTACTATAAGTCGCTACAATCATTACAGGGCAGGACAAAAGCCGACACCCCTAGCTTGATCAATGCCTATCTGAACCTCGGTGCAGGTATGGAAGTAATGGACGATGGCCGGAACCGTACAGTGTACTACCTCTTTAAAGCGTACGACCTGGCAGCGGCTTATGGGAAAGATACCATTCTTATGGCCGGCATCCTGGAAAACCTCAGTACCATATACAATAAGAATGGTCTTTACGATTCTGCTTTGTACTATTCACTTCGCTTCTTGACCGTAAATAAACAATTAGGCAATCCTACCACCATACAGGAAGCTTATGCCCGTATAGGTTCCTGTATGTTATTCAAGAAAGACCTGGTACAGGCGGAATATTACCTTGATTCGGCAAAGGCTGTGGACAAAACGCTGGCGGAACAAAATATAACACTGTTACAAAACTATGGCTGTCTGCAATACTATGCAGGCAATTTTAAAGAAGCTATCCCCTTTTACGAGCATGCCCTGGCCGTTGCCTTCCGGAAAGGGTACCGAAAAGACCAGCTGAATATCTTTGCTACGCTGACTAATATTTATGATACTATCGGGCGCCGCGACCTGGCTTTCGGTTACCTGAAAAGCTTTACGCTCCTAAGGGATACCATGCTAAACGAAGATAATATCAGTACCATGAACCAGTACGAGATCAAATACCGTACCGCAGAAAAGGACCGCGATATTATCCAGAAACAACTCCTAATTGCCCGCCAGCAAAACAAGATCCAGCAACAATACCTGTGGATAGGCGCTACCCTGGTGGCCATCCTGGCCTTATTGGGCCTTTTCTTCCGCAGGCGGCACAAGCTGGCCTTAGAGCAACTACGGGCTAACCTGGCCGGCGAAGAAAAAGAACGTTTACGCATGGCTGCCGAATTGCATGACGGTATTGTGAGCAAACTGTCGTCGGTTAAAATGAGCTTCGATGCTTTAAGTCCTGCCGGTGTAACAGGAGCAGCGGAGGGTGGTGAATACCTGGAGGCCTTACATCTGCTGGAACAGAGCATTGTAGAATTACGTACTACCTCGCAGAACCTGCTGCCGTCCATATTGGAAAAAGCAGGCCTGGTTTCGGCAGTACGGATCTATTGTCAAAAGATCAATAAAACCGGCGAACTGGCCATCGATTTCCAGGTGGTAGGCGCCCTGCCCCAACTGCAACAGGATTTCCAATTACATATATACCGCATCGTGCAGGAACTGGTCAGCAATATTATCAAGCATGCACAGGCTACACAGGCATGGGTACAATTTAATGTGCGGAACCACCACCTGCACATCACCGTAGAGGACAATGGCATTGGTTTCGATCCGCAAATACAATACGAGCCCAACGGCATAGGCTGGATAAACCTGCAAAACCGGCTAAAACTGCTCAATGGGAATTGGGAAATCACCACGACAAGAGGCACTGCTATCTATATGGATTTCGACATGAAGCCATACACAAAGTAAAACCAATAATACTGCAGTTAGAAGGAGCTTTGTGTATGCGATCAATTTAAAAGGCGCTTACCCCGCGCAGCTGATTCGTAATGGATTGCTTCGTGCCGCAAACAGAGGGGAATGTGGGGAAAATGCCCGTTGAGCTACCCGGTCGTGCTGTCTTTGCCCTTGCGAGGGGAAAATCATTGAAACCCAACAACAAATCTGCCCTGGCTATACGTAAAGCGGAGCCATCCCGAATGCAAAAAATATTGAAGCTGCTTTGAACAAAAAAATGGCTCCTTTACCTTTAGCGGTAGCAAT
>JBEBWN010000304.1:0-5310 GCA_040392235.1 Taibaiella helva
TCGCTGGTATATTGCCGCCGGTAATATCCGCCTTCCGGGTGCGGCTGGAGATCCAGTTGTTCAATAATGTTTGCTGCTGTCATGTAAGAAGGATAAAGCAAGTTGAAAGGTAAAAAACATACTGCGGTTTGTAGCTCTTTTTAATGTCCGTCTACCATTAATTAAAAAGGAAAAAGCAAAACCAAAAAGCACAAATAATTAACAATCAGTCAACTATTAGGTAATAAACTATAAGCACACTTAGCCCGACACTAGAAGTTGTGGATATAACTTAGAACGATGCCCGAATTGAGGTAATAAGCCTGGGTGTATTGTGTTTCGCCCAACAGCAGGTTTTCGTCTGTAGCGTTATCGAAATTGAGCGGCTGCACAATATTGCCTGTCCTTCCATACGATAGCATTATGCCGGCACGCATATTCATTCGCTGCCGGCGAAAGCCGGCACCGAATTGCAGGTTATAGGTATTCCAGGTAATCATATTGGGATCATTGCCGCTGTAGAACTTGGTATTTTCAAGGTCTTCGGGTGTGAAGGCAAAATTGGTAGCCAGGGAACCATAGAGATTAATGAAGCGTTGCAAACGATAGGTCATACCGATGCCAATATTAACAACTGATTTGCGGGCTTCGGAAAAGCGCAGGAACTCTTTGGTCAGTGTATTATTAAACCCTGTGTCGGGACGCATAAATGAAGCATTCCGGGGCGAAACGATTTCGTAGGAATTCAGCCCTGCAAAATACTCACCGGTAAGCGCTACCTGGCCGCGCTCAAAATCCATACCATAAGCCAGCGCTATACTAAAGGGCATTTTATATTTTACCGGTAGCTTGGTTTGCCGGCCATTGGCCAGCATATCCACAGGATCGCTGTCCGGGTTTAACCTGATATGAGTGAGCATCAGGTCGCTGGACATAGACGCGCGTCCACCGAAATTGATCATCGGGGTAGTGATCAGCAACCCGATATGATGCGGTCCCCGGTCATAAGATAAGCCGGCTTTGAACCGTAACCCTATGTGCCAGTAGTCGATCTGGTAACTTTGCTCCACACTGGTAACCGGGATGGTAAGCGACGTGGTGTCTACGTTCAACAGGGCTCTGGAAGTGGCCGCTTCGGTCATCGTTTGCTGCGTATAAGATGGCTCGGCCGTGATGCCCACTGCCCAGTGCCGCGCAGGTTTATAGGCTACGCTGGCTGAGCCGAAGGTTTGCGACCGGCTATTCGTATAACTATATTGGCCAACAAAAAATTCATCGCCGGGACTATAGGAATCATTTAAAACGTTTTTCTTCTGATCCTCCCTCTGTGTGGCCTGGAAATATAAAGGCTGCCTGGTAACCAGCGCATATCCGAGGGTAATATTACGGGCTCTGCTCAACAATACGGTACCGCCCACCATCATGGGTACAATGCGCGCATAGCCTTTTTTTAGTGTTTTCCCGGAGCCAATGCTGTTTTGTATATTCGTTCTGCTGTATTGATAAAAGTTGCCCGACAGCGAAACGGAAGTTTTAGGATGCACCGCATTCACGGCCGGATTGTAATAATATGCGCCGCTGTCGTTATCGCTGATAATGGTTGAGCCCGGCATTAAGCGCCCAAACGCAGAATAGCCATTTTGCCAATAGGATGCATCCTGCCCCCTTGCCTGGAGAGACAAGCCGGAAAGCAGGAAGAGTAAATATAACGTTCTGATCATAGTTATTGCTATTCGGGATAGGGTAAACCGGTATAAGTTTTTAATTTGCAGCCCGGTAACAAAAATATAATCGTATTTTGGATTACCAAAATAACTAAGCTTAACCTCAAAATTCAGGAACCAGGTGTTGAATCGGGTAAAACTACTTTTTTATTTTCTTTGCTTTTTCGTTTTTATGCAAACCGGTTTCCTGCAGGAAATAAAGGCACATATCGTATTAGGCAGGCCGGTACCACTATCGGCGGATGCACTAACCGATAAAGTGCCGGCTCTATCCGCATTTGAAGAGCAGTACGCTGTATCCTGGAAAGAACCCGGTGAACACCAAGCGCTGAAAACCGTATTAATGACCGTAGGGGGAGCAGGCGCCGCCCGGCTGGAAACAGAGCGCATACCGGGCGCCATAAGTTCCTTTGGGCCCGCATCAGTTACGGCAAGGGAAAGGCTTTTCGTATTCTGGATTAACAAAGAGGGATATATTGCCTATGCCTGCCGGGCTAGCGGTAAGCCCTGGTCTGCTGCCTGTACCGGCGTACTGGCCACCAAAGCCAGGTTTAATGCCGGCATTACGGCGGTAGTATTGGATAACGGGCATATTGCCCTGGGCTGCCATAAATCCGGCAGTAACAAAATGATATTGCTGCTGTTGCAGGATAAAGGAGCGGGAATGCTGGCGTTATCTAAAGAGATAAGCCTGAAAATGGCGCGTTCCTTAAGCTATCCTTACGTTTCGGCAGATGGCAATATAGTGCGGATCAGCTGGTCGCGGATGGATATGGTGCATCATACTACTTACGATACGGAAACAGGCGAATGGACTGCATACATTGCCTGGTCCGACACGGAAGCAAAAGGCAGCCCTGCTGTATATACCGGTTTGGGTATGGGGCGGGAGTTGTGGGTGTGGAACAGGAGCGGCACCTCAGACCGCATTCAATACATGTTTTCAGGTAACGAAGAAGGCCGGCGTATTACTGATCTGCCGTCTTTTTTTGCCATAGGAGCTGCCTCGGTATCTTTTTGCCGGCAGGATCACGATAACTTTATAATGGCCTATACGGATAAAGAACAAAAGATACAGATAAGCTATGGTTCAGGTTATGATCCAGCCAGCTGGATGGAGCACTTTCTTTTTCCCGCCAAAGCGGAATACACACTCAAAGATATTGTGCTGCCCGGAGCCCATGATGCCGGAATGTCCTTTTTAACGGCCCGGGGCGGCAAAAGCGGCTATACAATTAATGAATGTAATACCCTTACGCAGGTAATTCCCGTATCACGTCAGCTGGCGGCCGGCATCCGGATGTTTGATCTGCGTATAGATCTGTATAGAGGGAACCTGTATACCAAGCACGCCCCCTCCGATTGTATGGAAGATGCGGTAGGCGGAGGTTGGGGCGAGCCGTTAAAACAGGTTCTGGAGAGCGTAAAGCGTTTTTTAGACAATCATAACCGGGAGATCGTCCTCCTGAGCTTCGCCCATTTTTGCGAACGGCATATGTCGTTGGAGGAACAGGCGCGCTTTATCGTCAACACTCTGGGTATGGAAAAAGTATATTTCCCCGGCGATCGGCGACTTGCTGACATACCCTTAAAAGAGTTGGCAGGCAAAGTGCTGATCACATTTGAGGAGCATGCCTTCCCGCAATGGGGTATTGTTTCCAATACAATGACCGACCGTTCCGACGCTTTCCTCAACTATTCCAGGGCATATGCCGCAACCAATAATATGGATACCCTGCTGGCCCGCGAACAACGATTTTTTGAACGTCTTCAAAACGGGGTTGATGATAATGATTATATCCGGCTGGATTGGCAGCTGACACAAATAGGGCAGGAAGCCGCCCTCAGTTGTAGCCAGTTCCAGTCCGAGAAGTCAAATCCTTTCCTGGACGGAGCTTTATTATTGACCAATGTGGTCGCTAAAAACAAAAGCATTATAGACCTGGCGCGGATTGGAAACCGTTTGCTGCCCGGGCAAATTGACCAGTGGATCAGGAAGGGAGTAATAAACAAGCGCAATAAGCCTAATATATTATATGTAGATGTAGCCGATACCTGGATTACCGATTTTTGTATCGACCTGAACGAAAGCGCCTTATACACGAAATAGCTGAGCTGTTAGCGCTGAAGCAAAGTAAAAAAGGCAAAATCTCATGACAAGGCCAAAATTACAAAGGCAACACCATATGTTATGTACATCGTATTTTAAATGCCGTAAGAGTGTTAAGGTCATTAAACTAAACCCGGACGCTTTTTAATCTTTTCTTTTAACTTAACTGTATGCCCATGCTTAATAAGGAAGAAATACCAGTAATTAAAGAGGGACATAAATTCAATACCGGTTCGGGTATATCCGGGCGAATTGCTTCAATCGACTTATTGCGGGGCTGGGTCATTGTTATTATGGCCCTGGACCATGTGCGGGATTATTTCCACGGCTATTCCTTTTTGCATGAACCTACCGATTTGCACCATACCACGGCGCCCATTTTTTTGACGCGCTGGATTACCCATTTCTGTGCACCCGTGTTTATGCTCCTGGCGGGTATGTCTGCCTATCTTTATGGCATAAAGAATGGACGCAAAGCCCTGTCCGTCTTTCTCCTGACAAGAGGTATATGGCTCGTGTTTGCCGAAATGTTTCTTATTACCTTTTCCTGGTCCTTCCATCCTGGTTATCCCTCTTTCGTTCTACAGGTAATCTGGGCTTTCGGGCTAAGTATGATTGTCCTTTCAGCCCTCATCCGCTTGCCGCGGCCGGTGCTATGGGTTCTATCTACTGTGCTCATCCTGGGCCATAACATCTTAGATAGTGTTCACATTACAGGCAATAAGGCTGGTGCTTTTCTCTGGTCTGTATTACATGAGCCCAGTTTTTCCGGTTTCCACTTTGGACCTGTTCACCTGGTTGTTGTATATCCTATACTGCCCTATATCGGTATTATAACGTTTGGGTATTGCCTGGGCCGGCTTTTTACAGGCGATGTTACCGTAAAGTTGCGTAAGCGGACCTTGTGCTGGCTGGGCGTTGGAGCTATAATTCTTTTCCTGGCGCTTCGCGCTCTTAATATATACGGAGATGCGGCACATTGGACAGAGCAGAAAAATATTCTTTTTACGATCCTGTCCTTTATAGATACCACCAAATACCCGCCTTCGCTTTTGTATATACTCATGACCTTAGGCCCGACGTTCCTTTTCCTGGCTTTTACCGAACGGCCTTTGTCCCGGTTGGAAACAAAGGTCCTGGTATTTGGGAATGTCCCAATGTTCTTCTACCTGCTGCATATCCCGCTTATTCATGGACTGGCTGTTATCGCTGCTGTCCTCTTGGGTTATCCTGCCACCGAAATGGTAAATCTCACCGGATGGGTTAATGCCAATCCCGGCTTGGCGGGTTATGGCTTTTCCCTTTTTATTGTTTACCTGATATGGATTGGGGTTTTGGTTATCCTATTCCCTGTTTGCCGAAAGTTTCAAAAATACAAACAGGCTCACCAGAAGGACAAATGGTGGTTGCGGTATATCTGATCGATTGTTTTATCAGCGGAAGGTGCCAAAATAACCGGATATAGGAACTGATCATTATGAGCGCAAATAATAATCA
>JBEBWN010000305.1:0-5281 GCA_040392235.1 Taibaiella helva
CTGGTCAGGCTTACATTGTCGATCTGGATGGTTATCCTAACGGAGATCCGTTCAACTGGGTACAAAAAGGCCGCTTCGGAGATGTTGCCTTTTTCGATGGCGAATGTAAAGATGGCGGCCCGACCGATGTATGCGCAAAAGTGGACATTCAGGTAAGGAAAGCACAGGGAGAGGGCTGCTGCTATGATGTGTACGTTTCCAACAAATACCACGGTGCCTACTTTACCGGTTTGGATATCAAAACCGGTCACCTCAATATCGATAATGTTACGGCAGGCGAAGTATGGGGCGGTATTACCTACCGGGGCAGCCAACATGTTACCTTTGGGGACACTTCTAAACGCTGGTATATGCCGAAAGACAGTTCGGATAAAGGAGAAGGTTTCCTGCTGGCCAACATATGCCTTTCCGGTTCCGGCGCTGACGTATTTACCATCACATTGATTGGGAACGAGCCGCAGTTCGACACCGTTTGTACAAAAGAAATTCGTATTGAAGGTTGCGGTACTCCCGTTGATACCGGTTGCGTGGGCATTCTTAACCAAACTGCTCTGTGCGAGAACGGCGTTCCTTATATGCAGTTCCAGGTAAAAAACAACAGCAATTTTACCATGCGCTCCGTTACCTTTTACCCACTTAACCCGAATGTAAAAACGACGAGTAATTTCTTTCCCATCGCCGATCTGGAACCCGGAGAAATTTCTCCGCTCTATAAAGTACCACTAGTAGTCAACAACAATGACACGGCCGGATGCTTCTTTTTTTCTGCCTGTGACCTGAATGTTTTCCCCGGCACCTCCGGACAATACCCGAAATTTTGCTGTATGGACAGTATCCCTTATTGCATCACCATACCTGCCTGCGACGGCTGCGATGCCATTGATATACAAGCAATCAAAGAAGAAGGTCCCAATTGCTGCTACAAGTTGAACCTAAGCCATAACAAACTCAACAGCCGCATCAAATGCGCACGCTTCCGGGGAACGGGAGGAACACAGTTTGCCATATTCTCCGGCTGGAATATACAAGCACCCGTATCAAGCAACGATATAACCATATGTGCACCGGGTAGCGGGCTCGGCACCGGCACCTATCCAGGATTCGCATCTTTCTGCCTTACTGGCACCTCAACGGCGCCACATACTGTTACCATAGATCTGATAGGCGATGAAGGCGAGCTGATCTGCACCCGAACCCTTGAATTTGGCGACTGTGAGCTGGTGCAACCTACTTGTGCGAACATTGTTGATGACTCTCTTTACTGCGACGGAAATAAGACCCGCCTTACTTTTTCCATTCAAAACAATAGCAGTTTCGCCTTACATCAGGTTGATCTTAGGTTATCCGATACCAGTTTCAAACTAGACCAATACTTAATACAACCCAATCCGCCCATTGCACCCGGCGCAACCGCAGGTCCTTATACAGTTACCATTGATAGCAGCAGCAGTACGGCAGACAATTTCTGTATTTACCTGACGGGCCACAATAATATCTATATTCCGGACAGCCTTGCAGCAACTATGTGTTGTACCGATTCACTCGGAGTTATCTGCCTTCCATTCCTGGTATGTGACAGTACCGGCTGCTGCCAGTTCGAAGATATTATCATTCCAAATGGTATTACGCCAAACGGTGATGGCTTTAACGATAAACTGGTTATTCAACAAAGCGAAAAATGCAAGGATATCTCCATAACTGTCTTCAATAGGTGGGGAAATATAGTCTACGAAAACAAGGACTATGGTAACGACTGGGGTGGAACCAACAATAACGGAAAATTATTACCTCAAGGAACCTATTATATGATCATTGAATTATCATCAGGTGCCAAGAGTGCTATGTATATTGATATCAGATACTAAACATAATAAACAGTGTTTCCCATTGAAAACAAAAACCGGGAGTTCCCTATAAATAAAACTCCCGGTTACTTCTTCCAACTTAAAAAACATTTTATATGAAAAAGTTACTGCAATTCATAATGGTACTGCTTACAGGTACTACAGCCGTAGTAGCACAGCAAGAGCCGCAATACTCTCAAAATCAATTCAACAGTATGCTAATGATTAATCCGGCTTACGGTGGTAGCAGCGACTGTGCCAGTATGGCGGTACGTTTCCGCAAACAATGGGCTGGGTTTCAGGGTTCACCAACCACATTAGGGTTCATCGGCGAAAGCCTGATATCTACAACCCGGCTCGGAGCCGGACTTCATCTCAATCACGATGTACTGGGTATTGATCAGGCCACAAGTGTGGATGCCAACATTGCGTACCATTTACCGGTAAGCGAAACCGGCAAATTCTCCTTCGGCTTTAAAGGCGGCGCAACATTTATGAAGTCCGATTTCAGCAAGTTAAATGGAGTGCAGGCCGGTGATCCGCTGTATAATACCAGTACCACCAATACAATTCCCTTTATAGGGTTGGGAGCCTTGTATTATACCGACAAATTCTATGTTGGTTTATCCTCCCCCCGCTTAATCTCTTTTGAAAAAGCAACAGTTCGCGATCCTATAGCCACAGCCCATTTTTATCTTAATGCAGGCTACCGGATACAAGTAGACGACCAGATCGAACTCCGCCCCGCAATTCTGACCAAATACCACGACAAGGCGCCTATCGCATTTGATTTCGCCATGGATGCCTGGTATAACAATACGGTGGGTGTTGGTCTCTCATATCGTACCGGCGATGCTATAAATACAATGCTGAAAGGAAAATACAAAAAATGCTATTTCGGCTACTCATATGACTTTAATATATCCAAGCTTAAACCATACAACAATGGTTCGCATGAGATTTTCTTTGGGATTGAATTCTGTCGTGATAAATATCCGGGCAATCCTACAAGGAACAACAATATACGTTACTTCTAACTGGATTCCAACGGTCGTTGCCGGTATTATAAAAGCATGTTATAATCATCAACGGAAACAACATCCAAGTAAAGTCGGCTACATTTTTTAACAATAAATTAGGCACAAATGAAAAACATATTCCTTACTCTTTTCCTGCTACTTTGCACGATACTTGTTCATGCACAAAAACGCGAAGCTGATGAGCAGTTCAGATTATATCGTTATGCGGAAGCGATACCGCTCTATGAGAAATATATTTCCAAAAACCAGGGAGACTATGATGCCAACAGTAAACTGGCTACAGCTTTTAAACTGACCAATAACATTGATAAGGCTATCGAGGTTTATAAATATATGGTACAATTACCTGAATCCAAACCAGACGACCTGCTACAACTAGTACAACTTTTGCAGATTGTGCAAAAGCAAGCTGATGCTAGACAGTATGCACATCAATATCAGCAGCGCGTACCCGGTGAAAAAGCCAACACCCTGATAGAGTCATTAGACAATTATGTGAAATACATGTCTACTGCAGATGAATACAAGTTAACCAATAAAACCAGCCAATACCCATTTTCTGTACTTTCCGTTTACCCCCTTACCGATAAGCTGGTAGTTACCGCGGAAAACAGAAAGGGAAAATCAAACAAATGGACTGGTCGCAGTTTTACCGATCTGTATCTGACAGATGCATCTTTCTCCAACCTGGATCCTTACGCTACAGAGCTAATGACAGAGTACGACGACGGGATCGCGACCTTTACACAACAGGCTCAAAACGTCTATATCACCAGCGCCAACAAAAATACCGTGCATGAGGAACAAGTCAACACGCGGAAATTAATGATAAGAACAGGAAAATTAGAAGCTGGTAAATGGCTGGAAACGCAGGATTTTCCTTATAATGCAGATGGCTATAACACCGCACATCCTACTATAAGCCAAGACGGTAATCTTTTGGTTTTTGCATCGGATATGCCGGGAGGTAAAGGCGGAATGGATCTGTATTACTGCACCAGGCAGGGCGCCACCTGGGCACAACCCAAAAACATTAGCAATCTTAATACCTTCGGCAATGAAATATTCCCCGTTTTCCAAGACAATACTACTCTTATATTTTCATCTAACGGTCTGCCCGGTTTAGGAGGTCTGGACATGTATAAAAGTGAATGGAATGGCATTGGCTTCACGGGTTCCCAAAATATGCAGGCGCCGCTAAATTCGTCGTTCGATGATTACGGACTAATATCCCTGGATGATATGCAAAGCGGCTATCTGACATCCAACCGGTCTGGAAATCCGCAGGTTGACAACGTATACTACTTCTCTAAACAAGCAAAAAACGTGGCTAGCCCGGTTTCAGCTAAGGGTACATCGCTAAACATAAAAGTACTAGACAAATACACACTTACTCCTTTGCCTTACGTGGCGGTAACGATAAAAGACAAGAACGGTAATACACTCCACAAAGGGCTTACAGATGAAAACGGAACGGTTATAATTGAGGAAATACCCAAAAACAGTTATCAAATACAGGGGTTACTAAATGACGTGACAACAACTATAGCAACGGTGGAAGAGAACGAATTCGACGGCAAGCAGGAAATAAAAAAAGAGCTACTACATAATGACCCACGCTTTACTATGAAAGGTATAGTTATCAATGCAAAAACCAACAAACCTATTGAAGGGGTAACGGTAACCTGCCTTAACAAAACCCACAATTTTACGCGGACCATTATAACCGGGACAGATGGCGTTTTCTTTTTTCAACTGGAACAAAAAAGTGATTTTTCCGTTTATGGCAAAAAGAGCGGATGGCTTAGTAGCGAGACTGCTGAAGAAACCACGAAGGGATTAGATAGATCTAAGGAACTTTATGTAAAACTCAGTCTTATGCTACAGCAGCCAACAAGCAATGATGTAATCAGGCTGGACAAAATATACTATGACTATGATAAGTGCAATATTAAACCGGCATCGGCGGTTGAGCTGGACAGGCTGGTAACACTGCTGAATGATTTTAGTGATATGCAGATCGAATTATCTTCCCATACCGACTCCAGGGGCTCAGATGCCTATAATGATAAACTGTCGCAATGTCGCGCCGATGCGGCCGTTCAATACCTGCTAAACAAAGGGATTAGCAGTAACAGGCTTCAGGCAAAAGGATACGGCGAAACAAGATTGGTCAACAAATGTGCGAATGGGATTCCTTGCTCCGAAGATATGCACCAGCAGAACAGGCGGACTGAGTTCAAGATCATCACCTGCAACAGTTGTCCCGCAGTAGAGCCATAATTCCCTCTAATTAGGGCTTGCTGATTAACATTCAATTGATTGATTTTCATTAACCCAAATTGCGCAAGTTTTTTGTTGAGATGTTAAAATTGGTATTTTTTTCTTGTTTTTTAG
>JBEBWN010000306.1:0-5276 GCA_040392235.1 Taibaiella helva
GCGATACGGTACTAACACCCGGTATTATGCAGGTTAAACCCGGAATGGAAGTAAATATTAAAAAATTCAACAACTAAGTATAACCTAAATACAAACAGGTAATAACTTTGCAGCGCTTTGCAAGGTTATTACCTGTTGTTATATTGGTACAGGTATTAAATAGCAGTCCATCCCTGGGCCACCAATTTGTGTTTCACGCCTTTCCGGGTAATGATATGAGCCCCCTCTTCGGCTTGTGTCATATAGCCAATAACGCTGATATGCTCTTGCATACGCAGTTGATCATAGTCTTCCTTGCGTATGGTAAACAGCAGTTCATAATCCTCTCCCCCGCTCAGGGCACAGGCAGTAGGATCGATCTCGAATTTGTAGGCGACTTCTTTTGTTTCTTCATGCAAGGGAATCTTTTCTTCGTATAGTATGCAGCCCAGATGGCTTTGCTTGCAAATATGTAGTATTTCGGAACTCAGACCATCGCTCACATCCATCATTGCTGTGGGCATTATACCCTGTTCGGCCAGCCACTCGATCACATCGAACCTGGCTTCCGGTTTCAGTAAGCGCCCGGTTATATAGGCCCGCCCTTCAAGATCGGGCTGGACGCCCTGGGTTTCGAGGAATATTTTTTTCTCCCGTTCCAATAATTGCAGACCCAGGTAGGCCCCACCCAGGTCGCCGGACAAGCAAATCAGATCGTTTGCTTTGGCCCCTGACCGGGTAACAAACTGGTCGGGCGTAACCTCGCCTATGGCCGTAACACTGATCACGAACCCTTTGGCAGAACTTACCGTATCGCCCCCCACCAGGTCTACATTGTAGTGACTGCAGGCGGCGTACACGCCCTCATAGAACTCTTCCAGCGCCTCGACCGAAAAACGGTTGCTGATACCTATACTCATTGTTACCTGGGTAGGCCGCGCATTCATAGCACAAATATCGGACAGATTAACCACAATGCTTTTGTAGCCAAGATGTTTTAAGGGCGTATACATAAGATCAAAGTGAACGCCCTCTATAAGCATATCTGTCGAGATCACTGTTTGTTTGCCAAAATGGTCTATAATAGCGGCATCGTCGCCCACGCTGACCAGGGTGCCCGCCTGCCGTATTTCGTTATTTTTTGTAAGATGCTCTATCAGGCCAAATTCTCCTAATGAGGCAATTTCGGTGCGCGCTTCGCTCATACTTTAAATTTATCGGGTATGCAATATTATGGGCAAAAAACAGGAGTATTGTTACATTTGTATTTCAAAACACCGGTAATGTCCTTTAATATAAAATATTATTTATTTATTTATTTACTTTTCCTGTTATTGTCCTGCAAAGAAACACAAAATTCTGGTTCGGATAGCAGGAAAGTGCAGGACACAGCGGCGGCACAAGGAGCGGAAACCGCAGCCGCGGAGGGAGAAACCTATTTTTCGATCAAGGGCTATTTTACAGACCAATGGAGGTATAAGCGGGGCGATCCCTACACTTTATTGAAGCTTGTATATGGAACGGCGGGCACGGACAGTACTTACGTGGTTTTGGACAGTACTTTGTGGTTTAGCTTATGCAGCAGGTTTAATGCCGCCGACATTAGTGCCCCGGCTTTTCTGGGCAAGTACCGTTTTGATATGTTCGAAGACCGCGGAACAGAAATGACATATCTGCATTATGAAGCTAAAACACCCGAACTGTTCCTGCAAAAAATGGATATTGCTGCCAACATATATAACAATATGGTCCGGACGATCTATCTGGAAACGAAGAAGGAAGACGGCTCCGGCCTCGTTACACAAAAATTGCAGTATATACCGGACAGGAGTTTCCAGATACAGGAATATGTGAAACGTCCGGGAGCAGCTGCTCAAAACATGCATGTAGAGTACCTGTTCAAGTATTAGCACCAGGCTCAGGTATCAGGGATAGGCATCACCGCAAGCCGGTGGGCGGCGCATTTTTTCATAGTATGGTTTTCCCCCCAGGCGATGGGCGACAGCCGCTCGAACTTAAAAATTATGTCTTTTAATTTCATTCGTTAATTTTGGCCATATACCCGCTCACCTAATCACTTTTATATGACCCCTTACTTTTATCATCCAAACCTGGAACCAGTCCAGGAACTGATTACGCTCGATGTCGATACATCTCGTCATTGTATACAGGTGTTACGTATGTCGGCCGGCCAGCAAATATCGTTAACAGACGGTAAGGGGCGCAAAGCCGAAGTCCGTATTGTTGCGCCCGACAAAAAGAAATGTGTTGTAGCCGTCACGTCCCGGGAAGAATTGCTGCAACGGCCCGTTAGATTGACTTTAGGTATTGCTTTCACAAAAAATAAAAGCCGTAATGAATGGTTATTGGAGAAAGCTACAGAAATAGGTATAGATCATATTTGCCCACTGATCTGCGCCCGGAGCGAAAAGGAAAAGTGGAATAAGGAACGGATGCAATCTATACTGGTCTCGGCTATGTTACAGTCGCAACAATGTTTTCTACCCACGCTTCATGATCCGCTTCCTTTTAAGCAGGTAGTAACTAATGCCCCACCGGAACAAAAGCTCATAGCCCATTGTATTGATGCTGCAAAACGGGAGGCGCTGGGACAACAAATGCAAACGGGACAAAATACGATGGTGCTTATCGGACCGGAAGGCGATTTCACTCAGGACGAGGTTTTACTATCTGTAGATAATGATTTCCGGCCGGTGTCCTTAGGCGTTAACAGGTTAAGAACAGAAACCGCCGGCATATATGTGTGCACGGCTTTTAATGTATTAAACTATGCGTAAACTTTTGACCGGCTTAGCGCTGCTGCTGAGCTTGCAGCTCGATGCACAGCAAATGAAATTAGCCCTGCTGGTATATGGAGGCGGCGGAGATTGGTATGCCAATCCTACCGCGCTGAAAAACCTGGCACAATTCTGCAACCAGAACCTGCAAACGGCATTCAACAACCAGGAAGCCCAGGTAGAAGTAGGCAGCGCAGATATCTTTAATTACCCTTTTTTACATACCACCGGACATGGTAGAATGGCTTTTACCGATGCGGAAGCAGCCAACCTCCGTTTGTACCTGGAAAGCGGTGGCTTTTTGCATATTGACGATAACTATGGTATTGATCCTTATGTCAGGCCGGAGATGAAGAAAGTTTTTCCCGAGTTGGATTTTGTTGAACTCCCGTTTTCACACCCCGTGTATCATAAAAAGTATACATTTCCCAATGGATTGCCCAAGATACACGAACACGACGGAAAGCAACCTAAAGGATATGGACTGATCTATAAAGGCCGCCTGGTTTGCTTTTATAGTTATGATTGTGACCTGGGTGATGGCTGGGAGGATGCCGAGGTACACAACGATCCGCCGGAAAAAAGACAGCAGGCCTTGCAGATGGGCGCGAACCTGGTTCAATACGTATTTGAAGGACAATAGTGCAGCCTTTTACAGGTGGAACGGAGGCCGGGACAAGGACATATTGCCGGTTTTTATTCCGGGCATATCTTATTGACCGGCTAAGGGTATAACGCTGTTCGTTCCTTTTGATGGTCTTTACTTTGATCGTTAACAGTATGGCACATAAAGATAATCTGGGTAAGGCAGGCGAACAGCATGCCCTATTGTTTTTACAACAAAAGGGGCACACAATTGTGCAGACGAATTACAGGTTTAGCCGTAAAGAGGTAGATATTATTTCTATAGTGGATGACATACTGGTCTTTACCGAGATTAAAACAAGAAGTCATTATCAGTACGGGTTCCCGGAAGAGGCCGTCGGAAAACGGAAACAGGACGCGCTAAAATGCGTAGCACAAAACTTCTGCCTGTCTTACCCCGAACTACAAAAAATACGCTTTGACGTTATCAGTATCCTGATCCAGGAAAATTGTATCAAAGAAGTACTGCATTTTGAAGATGCCTTCTATTAAAGAAAATAACGACAGATTTAAAAGCGTTTGATTAACTGACATCCAATTGGATTCCAAACCGCCAGATTAACCATTAGGGTATTGATCTCCCCTGAAAATACCGGAATTCAAAACATAGGAAGACTTCTCATTCCTCTACAAGCGCCCTACACATCTTCAGGGAATGCATCCATAAGGATGGTACACTTTTTTATTTTGTGGGCTGTTCAGGTCCGCAGGGCTTGAGTTCAGCGATCTCTTTGCCGCGGTTATGAACAGGTAAGCCTTTCCTTTGGTCTTATTTAAAGGCGCATTTGGATCTTTCCTGGTCATCTAACCTCGTATAGCGGATACTTTGACTACATTGGGGGATGCACCCAATTGAGTTTAACAGCAGACCCTAATTAAGCGTTGCTTGCAGCCGTATATTTTGCCGGATGGATCAGCCAGAACATCAGGATGCAGCAGCCTGTTCCAATGAGGCTACCAATATACACATCGGCGTAAAAATGCTGGGACAGGTAGATACGCGAATACCCCACGAGTAAAGCCAGGAAAAAGAAGAAGAAGCCCAAATAGCTATAGCGCGGTGGCAATATGAGCGCCAGGAAGCAGAAGAAGGCAAACGCTCCCTCGCTGTGACCAGAGGGAAAGCTATAGTCATAGTTCACAGGTTGTCCGGTTACTCTTTTTATCCATTCGGCCTCCTGGAAGTATTTCAAAGGCCGTGGCGCATTTACGAGTGATTTAACGCCCTGTGTCAGCAAAAAGGGGACCAGGTTGCAACAAACCAAGGCCAAAAGGTACCTGGGCGTCCGGAAAGCAGGATATATTAAGAGAACAAGTAATCCGGTGACCACAACTTCTCCCTCGCCCAGGCGGGTAATATAGGGTAGCAATGTATCGAGAAAAGGGTAATGATAATCGTTAACAACTTTATATATAGCACGCTCCTGCTCCAGCAGCAGGAATATGCCGCCCAACACCGTCCATATGAGGAAGGGCAGTATAAAGTAACGGGCTCCGGCCAGGCTGGTCTTGGAGGGCCATTTTACATCCCGGGTTTTTGAGATAGTATAAGACATAGCTTAACGAGGGGATTGGATTAAGCAGATTTCTTTCTTTTGGTCCCAAAGGATTTTATATGGAACCAAAGACGAATATACGCTTCCTTATTAAATATTGGCGAATCATTACGGGCTGCGGCCATGATTAAAAATGCAATTGGCAATAGTATACCGGTAGCCAGCCACATGCCGTACCAGGGGGCAACCGCACTTTGCTGAGCCAATTTTTCGCCGGTGCTGGAAATAATAAAGTAGATAATGAAAAAACCAATGGCAATAATAACCGGCGCACCTAAACCGCCCTTACGTATGATAG
>JBEBWN010000307.1:0-5259 GCA_040392235.1 Taibaiella helva
CCCGCAAACTGTAGGTTCCTGGTGCCGATACCCGCAATTGCGCGGTAGTATCACCAGTATTCCATAAATACTTGTAAGTATTGCCGGCTTGCTGCCGTACATTCTTTAATAGAATAAAGGCGCCCTGACGGCATAAACTGCTGTCATGGCCCAGATAAACTTCCGGAGGTGCATACACATGAACCACCTGTGTGTAGTCTGATGACGGGCAAGCGCGATAATGCGTGCGCAAACTAACAGGAACTATACCAGCCTCGTCAAAAGCCTGGCTTATCGCTTCGCGATTATCCGTACGAAAAGCATAGTTTCCGAGTTGCCAGTGTAGCGATGTTGTAGTCTGATCTACCTGGGGGGAAAACTGAATAAATGCTCCGCTACATATGCTGTCCGGCTGCGCTACGAATACACCCTGGAACAGGGAGTCGACCTGGACACTTTTAGTGATCGAGTCTGTACAGATCTCCCCTTCAAGCACTAAAGTAATCATTACCTGCCCGGCCAGCGCTTCACGGTAAGTTTGACGGTTTTGGTGGGATAAAAAAGAGCCGTTCTTATACCAGTTGACGGTATTATAGTAAGAAGAGGATATATTTTCCAAAATGCTTACCTGGTCCTGGCAAATAATGCTATCGTATTTAAAATCCACAACCTCACCCCTGGTTACAATCGAAAAGGGAATAAGGGTATCACAATACCGGGTTCGAACGCCCAGGTAGTACGATCCATCCTGTATAGCAAACAAAGTATCCTTTTGCGATAAGGTATCCCATTGGGCGTTCATCCAGATTAGCTGATATGGCCCATCTTCGCCAGCAGGAATTAACAATGTTGCCCAGGCACGCTCCGGATCGTTTCTGCAATTATAACTGGAAAAAATACTCGCTGTAAACTGCGGCGGATCGACCCGGAAGGGAAATACATCTACACAACTGTTCTTTTCCACTATAGCTTCATAATTTCCGGGAAAAAGTACTTCAAGGGTATCGGCATGTATACTTACTGTATCTTTTTTATCTTTAATCCAATAACTGGCATAATTGCCCGTATCACCCGCCTCCCGGGCCAGGTAGTATTTCGAAGCTTTATTGCTAAAACAATTGCCACTGTTCGGTTCAGCGCCTAACTGAAGCTTATGCGTACGGCGTACCCTGAAAGTATCCTGTGTTTCATACCAATCAAAATGGTAGGTTACTATATACAATCCGGGTGTATCAATTACAATCGATCGCGTGGTGTCGCCGGTATTCCAGCTGTAGCGTACACCCTGTAAGCTGCGGTGGCCTCCAATAGTATTGTTTTGAACGTAACAGCTATCGTATAATTTCCCACGGTCGCAGGATTGGTTTTTCTTAAATACATTGGGTAAACCAAGATTACACGAACGCATAAGCCTTATTTGTTTGGGCTTATAGTTACAGTCCGTCTTACTGTTATCAGGACTATCAATTACATGTAGAAAAAAGGAAAATTCTGCCGCTACATAAATTCTGTTATCCGACCCCAATTGCATGGAACCGTATGCTGCCGGATCATCGTTGAGCACATAATAGGATTGATTTATAGTATCCTCATCGTAATGGGATATATCAACTTGAATAACCTGCCTGGAATACGGCAGCGTCATATACAATTTGGTATTGTCCGGGCTAAAACAAGCTCCATAAGTCTGTCTTGTCCGATCAACTTTTACAGGTTCGAAAATTCTTCCTTCATCGGGATCTAATTTAAAAATTACCGTATTAGTGCCACCTGTCGATGCCAGGTACTTAAAATCATGACTCGACACTAAAGTACCGAATTCGAAACCGCTACCATCACCATAATGCCGCTTATCAACAACGTTCATCACGGGTTTCCTGGAAACGCTATCTTCAAAAATCTGGTAAAAGGCAATACTATAAGTGTCAAATTGCCCGCAATTTTTTAAGCCCTTATATTTGCCGCAAACAATCCAGCTTTTGCAATCCCTTCCTACAACATTGGTTAATTGTTCCGAAATATTAGAATCAATAAAAATCCCTTTTCTGTTCGGCTCCACGTCTCCCAAACCATTATTCAATTCCATATTGACCACACTGTAATAAAGCATTCCGTTACAACGAGGTTTGCCATCCTCTTGGGCCGACAAACAGAACACATAATAGCGACTAGCCGAAATAGGTACGATTATTGTACCCTGTGTAGTGGAAGATGAAATGGAAGGAAGAAAAATAACGCCATTCGGCAACGTATCATGATTCCTATCATAAACGGCAGAGCCGTCGGTATAGAACATCAATTCCCCCTTTTCATCGCACATGGTGGCAACGCCCTCACTGCTATATACCTTTGTTAAAATAGGAGTTGGATAGCCAAGAGAGTCCTTCTTATTAAAGTCTATACCGGCGTTAGAACCAAAAGCCCATACATTTTGATGTTGCGCATAATTGTCAAAGGGATATAAAAGGACTATACCGCAAAGAAGCGTAAGTAAACATCTTATCATTTGCAGAAAGAAATATGGTTCCGGAATGTTTTTATCCCGGAACCATTGGTGTATTATAATTGAACGAAACGCGCTCTGAATTTTGTTGCTGAAGGACTACTGATCTCCATAAAGTAGGTTCCCTTCGCCGTAAAATTTAAACGCAACCTGCTTTCAGCTTTTCCCGACTGCATTTTCTTACCAGATACATCGTATATAGCATACTTCATGCCCTTTACATTCCCTTTAATATTGATCATTTGATCGGCTACAACATTCGGGTATATGGTCATCTGCTCTACAGCAATCGCCTCAACAGAAACTACGTTCGTAACGGGATAAGGTTGAGAAGATAAGGTACAACGGCCTATAGTCGTTACAACCTTATACACCCCGTTTTCCAAGGGCTTATATTCGAAAGTATTCGCCCCCTCAATCAACTCATCGTCCAGGAACCATTGATAAGACTCATAGATATCGTCTAATAACAAGTACTTATCCTGTACCTGTATAATCGGATTGGCCAGATCAACGGTATCTTTCAGCGAAAAAGTGTCTATATAAATCTCCCTGCAATTACCATTAAAGCGGGAATAGGTTAACCAGACTTTTTTGTTTTCCTTATAGGATGCTTTTATTTCCCTGCTGGTATCACCATTGCTCCATATCCAAAAATCATACTGCTCCCTGTCCAAACCCGGATTAACGGCAATGCTATCGCCCAAACAAACGGCCGGTATTGTTTTATGCGCAATTATTGTTGTCGTAGGGAACAGCACATCTGACATGCGCACTATAGGGTGCGTCGGTCTTTCTGTATTGGCAAAGGCCCAGTACTTTTCAATAGAGGTTGCCCCGTTATGCTCTTTTATATAGTACAAATTCCCCGTACCCGCATCATCCACTAAAAATACGGTATCATTAATTAATTTCATGCATACGAAGTCTACACCCGTTGTCGTAAATGAATCCAGTTTAGAAAATTTCACTTCCGTGTCCGTAACTTCTGATATTTCTTTTCTATATACCTTGCTGGCATCTTCCATCCGGGTATAATAAAAGCATTTCCCGTCTTTACTGAATTCTACGCACTCCAATCCAAAATCGCCGGCCAATAAATTATTCTCTGCGCCGCCGTCAATGTAGGTTACTTTACTGCTAGAATAATCAAATTTAAAAAACTTATGACTTGTTAGTACCAGGCGCAAATAAACGTCATACACAGGATTTCTTCTATCTAATGCCAAAATCGTATAACCATCAGCCGTATCGCCAATAATAGGTTTACTGATACCATTGTCTGTTATATGGTATTTAGCATTAAAGTTATCAGCGCTAAAAATCCCCGGCTTAATCTTCTGGTGGCTAAACATCACCCAATAGTCGCAATTTGTTCCGGCAATTACATTTATGCTTTCCGCCACCTGGACGCCTTCAGATCTACCGGGCAACCCTACACTATCCAATGGAATATTTTTTTGGCCAGGCACAACACCTCCCAATCCATTATTCAATTTCATATCCACAACGGAATAAAAATAATAGGAGTAATCTTTGTTTTTGTATTCGTGATACCGGGTAGAATTTGTAAAGACATAATACTTATCCTTATCATTGGTAAAGGGTACAATGGCCATACCCTGGTTAGAGCTGATGCATCCATAAATGCTGTCTCCATTGAGCATCACTTCATGATTGCGGTTAATAAATTTATCGCCGTCCGAATAGAATAAAAGCGCTCCGGTTTCCCTGTCGGAAACGGCGTTATAAACTTCATAGTGGTTAAAATGACCACTATGATTGAATGAATGCGGCAACTGGTAAGCGGCAGTAGTATCTATTACTACTTTTCCATTTTTCACCGCAATAGCCTTTCCATTATATAAAGGGAAATAGCTATTGGCCATTCTATTTTCCTTCCGGTCATATAAATGCGGCCCCTGTGCCCAACCGTTTACACAAAAAACGATCAATAACAATAAATGTACGATTCTCATCATGCTTATATTTTTTTAAGTGTTTTCACAAATATAAACAGGAGCGTAGCAAGTAATTTAGTACAATTACTATATTTTGAATGCCCGTTTTTTACAAACTTTAACGTTGTTTACCGTTTGCCGCTTTGACTTACCAATTATACACTGCGCCAACAATGCCCTTGATTTTATCTGACCTTTACCATAAAAACTATCCATCCGGGAACTACCGGCCATTTCATGCCCTTTAAAGCATGCTGGCTACACTACAGAACCAAGTCTTTCGCCTTCATCGATAGAGGATGCAAAAGTTATGGCGCTTCTATTACACAAAACCACTTTCGACACCGGAATAAAATACTAAACTCCATAAAAATGCCCATCAATATTGCTATACTGGACGATCATCCGATGATTATTCAAGGCATTACTTTTCTCTTGAATAACAATACGGCTATTAAACTTGTAGAAGGATTTACCCATGCACAACAATTATTCAAATACCTGCAGGAATATCCTACAAATTTTGACGTAGTACTTATAGATATTATTCTTCAGGAAACCACCGGCGATATCGTGGTAAAAGAAATCAGGAACAACTATCCCTATATGAAAACAATTGCCTTTACCAACCAGGAGCAAACCTATTATATCAATGCCATGATCAATAACGGCGCCAATGGTTACCTGCTCAAAACCTGCAAAGAAAGCACACTTATTGAGGCCATAAACAAGGTATATAAAGGAGGTTTTTTTTACGATTCGAATATTAATATCCATCAAAATAAGGCTACCAGTAATGTAAGGTCAGTAGCAGAA
>JBEBWN010000308.1:0-5232 GCA_040392235.1 Taibaiella helva
GAATATTTTTGTCCATTACGATATGGGAACGATTTACAAGATTGAGATAAGTTTGTGCCCGGTCTAGCTGCCCCTCTTCTACCAGTATTGTTGCACGAATACTATACGCCTTATAGAGTTCTCGTTCTGTCGATCGGTCCATAAGCGCCAGCGACTCTATTTTGTTAAGATAGGGAATAGCTTTTTGATTTTGCTTGAGACTGTAATAAGTAAAGGCAATATTATTGTAAACCATGGCCAGGAAATCGCGATGCCTACGCTCATACAGTTTGCTTTTTTTCAATGTCGCATAGAAATAGCGTAATGCGCTGTCATTTATGCCCTGCGCACCATAAGAAGCGCCCATGCTGTTATACCATTTAGCTAAAAGTAGTTTGTCCCGCTCTTCCGATCGTACACAATAGCTGTATGCTTGCGAAATCCAAACTATTCCCTTCGCTGGCTCACCCTTCTCTACAACATAAATGCTGCCTAATGCTAACATTGCCTGGGCCATACCAAATGCATAGTTTCTTTTTAATGATTGGCTATGCAAATCTTCTAAAAGTAAGATGGCACTATCAGTATTCTTACCGATTAAAGATTTGGCTTTCTCTACGCCGCTATCAATATACGGCAATACAATTGGGGTAGCCGCCTCTTGTATCCAAACTATTCTGCCATCCTGTGCCCTAACCGGTACCAGCAGCTTTAAAAATAAAAGAAGCAGAAGCGCTATTTTGTTGACCTGGTTCATTTTATTACCGTAGTACTTGCCTAACGAACTACAAAATACTCCTTTTTCCCAGAGATATATGCATGTGGAATTACACTTAAAAAAGAAAAATGAGTGTTTTTCCCAAACGAGGATTAACGGATAACTGATAATATTGCTTTGTTATTCCGGACTAAAGTAACGAATACCCGTCTCCATACTTCTCTAGACCGCATTGCCGTTTTTACATTTTAAAAACCGACAAAATATGAATACAAAATATTTACTAACAATATTATATGCACTAATTTACAACATTTCTATTGGTTACGGACAGTCAAATTATAATCAGACTACAACTTTTTTAAAATCAAATAGTGTTTGGATGTTCGGGAATCGCGCCGGCCTGGATTTTAATGGCACCTTGCCAACCGCCGGCCCTTGCTCGCTTAACATCTCAGAAGGAACTGCTTCCGTTGCTGATCCTATTAGCGGAAAATTACTTTTTTACTCTGATGGCAAGAAATGTTGGGATGCTAACCATAAGGTAATGCCCAATGGGGATAGTTTGTGGGGCAATTCAGGTTCCATTACCCAGGGAGTTTGTATCGTACCCGTTATTGGCGATACCGGCAAATACTATCTCTTCTCGCTAACCGGCATTGCAGACTTTGATCCCCCTCCTTCTTCTGGGAATCTGTTCTATTCCATAGTAGACATGCGTTTAAATGGCAATACGGGCGACGTGATCGCCTCTCGCAAGAATCGCGTATTGAGTAGAGCGGCTTTGAGCGAAGGTATGATTGCTGTGCCCGGAAATGATTGCGATATTTGGCTATTAACACATGAATTTCAGAATCCCGTTTTTTATGCTTATCACATAACAGAACGCGGCATCGATAGCATACCGGTAGTTTCTACGGCGGGCACACAACTGCAAGGTATATTTGCTTATGTAACAGGAGGAATGGCTATTTCGCCCAGCAGAACCCAATTGGCCATCTGCAGTCATTTTATTGGCTCTGATCCTGCAATGACGGGTGCTTTACTATGCAGATTCGATCCGTCTACAGGCGTTGTATCAGGAGGCATACTAGTCCAGTCGAATGCAACTAGTTATGGCGCGTGTTTTTCGCCTGACGAAACGAAATTATATATTCAGGGTAACGATGCCGGGCCACGCAAAAGAAATTTAAGCCAGTACGATATTAGCACGCTCGATTCGACAGTTATTGTTTCGTCAAGAGTCTACCTAAGAGACAATATAGGTGGTGGTAATTCCCTGTTGTTAAAATTATATAACGGGAAAATCTACAGTCCTTCTTCCGCTAATAGTGCTACCTTAGATTGCATTCACGATCCCAACTTACCGGGTGCCGGCTGCAATTATCAGCAACAAGCTATATTGCTGTCCTCTTCAGCCAAGAGTAGTTCAACCTTACCTAATGATGTTGTTTTTCCTTTCCAAAAGCAGCCAGATGTCAAATTTGTAGATACACTGGTTTGTACAACCGGCGATATTTTCCCTAATATCATTCTTTCGGTTCCAACCGGCTTCGGGTCGTATCAATGGGATAACGGTGACATAGATAGCAAACGGCCGATTGACCGGCCCGGTACTTATTGGGTATATTACGGAAACGGTGAAGGCTGTCATCAGCATGCTGATACCTTCGTAGTTCGAACATCAGATGTAACTCCCCTCATCACCATTAACGAGTTCGAACTGAGTACAACAATGGACTACAAGCAATACCAGTGGTTATTGAATGGAGTGGAAATTGCCGGTGCTACCAACAGAACATACCGGGTGCAACAAAATGGCGACTATTCGGTTATTGTGACCAACGAAATGAACTGTTCAGACACTTCTGCCTTGTACAAAGTAGATAATGTAGCTGTAAAACGGCCAGCTTATCTTGCCAACAAAATTGCCCTATACCCTAATCCCAGCCGCGATATACTTTATATACAGTACACGGGACCCGTAAATGTAGCAATCAATAGTATGGAAGGACGAAGTATTGCCCGATACCACAACTGCAGCGAAATTAATGTAAGGGATTTTCCCTTGGGAACTTATGTAATAACTGTTAGCGACCAGGATGCTACTATACTGTACGTAGAACGTTTTGTTAAGTGGTAATATCCGGCTAATAACCAGTATGTCTACAAAAATGAAAGCAATAATTAGCTTTTTTCTTGGTTTTATTTTACTACCGGCTGCCAGGGCACAAACCGACCAGGTTTGGGCCTTTGGTAACCGTGCCGGCTTGCAATTTGCAAAGGGAAGCCCGGAACCAATAGTCAGTAATAGCTCCTCCAACGAGGGGTGTGCATCGGTCGCCGATAATGAAGGCAGGTTATTGTTCTACACCAATGGCTCGACTATCTGGAATGCGCAACATAATATCATGCCGAATGGCGACAATTTGACCATGTTAGGCGAATCAACGCGGTCTACTACCCAAGGAGCCTTAATTGTTCCGCAGCCCGGAGATAAAGATAAATATTACGTCTTTTCATTGACCTCATTTGAAATGGGGCCGATGTACGGAAGGCTCTACTACAGTTTGGTAGATATGCGATTAAACGCCGGTACAGGCGGCGTAATACAAAAGGGAGTTTTGATAGATTCAAATCTCACAGAGAAAATGACAGCTGTTAAGGGCCGTATTTGCAATATATGGCTACTCGTACATGCGAGGTCTTCTAACGTTTTCAGGGCATGGGAACTTACATCAAATGGGATAGGCAAAAGTCCTGTTACTTCTGAAGCAGGAGCCGGAAGAAATTACGATGTGGGCGTGTTGAAGAGTTCCTTTAACGGGAAAACCCTGGCCAGTTGCAATGGTATAACCACCGGGCTGGAGTTATACGAATTTAATGGGCGCACCGGGGTGGTTTCTAATGCCAGGATGTTGGACGATGGGAAATATTATGGCATAGCCTTTTCGCCCGACGATTCAAAGGTATATGCTACTTCATCGCCGGCAGGGTATTTATACCAGTTCGACCTTACCGCCCCAGACACTGCCGCGAGAAAGACAGTTATCGGCGCCAGTCCTTTTAGTGATCTCAAGAAAGGACCGGATGGAAAGATCTATCTGGCCGGAACCGATAACGGCAGCCTGTCTGTTATTGAACGCCCTAATCTTCCAGGCTTGGCCTGTCAATTCCGGCCAAATGCTATTCAGCTCCTGCCAACTACCAGCATGAGTAGTGGCTTGCCCAATAATATAGTTGTATTACAGCGCGACACTTTTTACAGTAGCAAAACACTAACTGCCGGATGCTGGGCGTCTGCCTATATATTGACCGCGGATTATACGGATGAGCATTGGGGCCATGTTTGGAGTAACGGCGATCAAGGCCCGCAGCTAAAAGCCGATACCCCAGGCAGGTACTGGGTTAGTTATTATACGGCGGCCTGCAACCTGCATATCGACACTTTTCGACTCAGTTTTCCATACGGCAAATTACCCCATACGATTACATCGCCTGCTTGCAGGACAGATAGCAATGGGAGTGCAACAGCCACCACCTATGCAGGAGACACCGTTTCCTACCTTTTTATCTGGAAGGATGGGCAGGATAATATTGTTTCACTGTCTAACGAATTGACAAATGCTCCCGCAGGATACTATAAAATGCAGGTAAGGACATCGCTCGGCTGCGATACGGTATTGATCATTGAAATACCCAAACGCGATGACAGAGTCTCTTTTACCGTTTCCGACAGCATTAGTTGCCTGGGGGACACTATAACATTTCAAAACAGCTCCGGCAGTCAATTTACATCTTTCGTCTGGGACTTTTCGGATGGCCGGACGTCAACGCTGCCTAGCACTGTACACCTATACGAGCAAGGGGGTAGCTATAGCATAATGTTGGCCGGAAGTGGCAGTATTTGTAAGGACACAGCGTATAAAACGATACAAGTCGATCAGCCGGCTGCCATCTCTTTTTTTAAAGACAAAGCCGAATGTTGTATGGGTACCGAAGTACAATTTAATCCCACAACAGGCGCCAGTAGTACTATAACGACAGTAACCTGGAGCTGGGGCGATGGCAACACTTTCCACACCACTGAGGCGACGCCAACCCTGCACTCCTATACCGTGGCCGGTACTTTTTTTATAGATTGCTCCGCAAGGTTTAGAGCTTGTGATGATATCACCTATAGAGATAGTATCATAGTGCATTCTTTGCCCATCGTAGACCTGGGTGCAGACACTTTTCTATGTCGGAGAGCGGCACCTATTGTCCTACAGAACCGGGCAGCGCAACCAAATTCTTTAGGCCGCTATTTTTGGAATACCGGGGATACCAGTTATTCATTAAGTGTTACCCAAGCCGGAACATATAGTTTGCAGGTGCAATCTGGCACACCAGATTGCTCCTCTTCAGCAAACATTACCATCAGAGAGGACTGTCGGTTCGATATTCCGAATGTATTTACGCCGAACAGCGACGGCATTAACGATTACTTCCTCCCCCGGCAACTATTATCAAGAGGTGTTACAAAATTTAAAATG
>JBEBWN010000309.1:0-5231 GCA_040392235.1 Taibaiella helva
ACTTTTTTTGTCCATTGTTACACTTTTTGGTGTAAACCTATTTTAGGACAAGACACCGTGTTGCATGTGAGGAGCCCCGTGTTGCATGGGGAGAGCCCGATATGTTGTGTGACCAGCCCCTTACTATAGCGGAGCCGCCCGCAGCGCTATACATTTTACGACAAATAACGGACGCAGAAACGCCAGTGTTCCGTAAAAAGGAAAACCATAAAAGCGGTAATTAGATGATAAACAATCAATTAGGGGTCACCCAGTAACTCAGCCGGGGAAGGGGAAAAGTGAATTTTTCTCCCTATTTTTTTCCTGTTTGTTCAAAAAACATTTGGATGATGCGCCCTGGTGCATACCTTGTCCATCAGGCCATTCATCTCCCTTGAAAACCGCCGGAAGACAAAACAGTGGCAAACAAAGCGGAGCCCGGCCCGGGTTTAATGGAGCCCTAAACATCCTACTCCTGTTCAGGGATGCCTCCACCAGGTCGGCATGGACGCGTTGATTGGGCGGTCTCTTCCGAGGCCAAAGACGTACGCTGACCATCGGGACAGAGACAGCTTCATGCTCGCCCATGACAAATATCAGCAAAAAAGAGCGTCGCTATGACATCACTAATCTTATGGGTAAGTTCCAAATTCATACGCTTGCGTAGGGCAACAAACAATGGAGCGGTAAAGAGGGCTTCATCTGTACAGCTACTGTAATCCAGAAAATGCTGCATATACATGTTTCCGGTATGTGCCGTATGATATCCCTGTCCGCAAACCCCTCAAAGTACCTGATAATCGTCATTCCGATAATAACACGCCATTGATAAGCATACGCCCCTGCGGGACTATTGAAAAATCGTTCGTAAAGGGGTATGATCTTATCCCAAGGAATGGCCGGAGCCAAAAGCACCCATCGATTATGTTCATTGAGCTTAGGTTAAAATGGAGGCTTCTCAAACCCCTCTATTGTTAGCGGACCGGGACGGGCATATGGAAGGGTTGCTGCACGCTTTTTGCCCGGTTTGCGATGTTTTTCTTGTATTAATATTGTTCTATCGGCATCTAACGTACTGATTTTTATCGAAATGTTAGTTATTAAGCAAGTCCTAAATAGGAGCCTGGCAGCCACTGAGTACAGGCCGGTTTTGTTTACCGGAAGGGATGTAGAGCCTGAGTATCATTTTGCTCCTTCTGTAGAGGGGCCGTGCAGGCTTTAGTTTTTAGGATATTATCAAGTGTTTTTTTATTAGATATAATATATCTTTGCTGAACATATAAATTCTTGAAGCGTTATTGCTTTAAGTCTCGTCCTGAAAACTGGTAATTTTTACGACTACGAGACAATAAGTAAGAACGTTCACGTCAAAAGGCGTGGGCGCTCGCTTATTCGTAGTCGGGTATACCAGTGCCTCAGGACGATATAAGTGGAGACCTGCGCTATTTTTGTGCAGGATGGTTAAAAAAGGAAGAGGCCGATGTAAACAAACGCAGGATATCGCCAGGGAGTAGAGCAAGAAAATCGATTTTCGGTAGGTAACATGAAAGCGTTTTCTCCATTTATCCCGGTAGGGTGCATAATGATAGTCTTAGTGTGACATTGCTTACTGTTGCCCTTCCCAGAATATTCCGTAAAAATTCACCGTAAATATTTAAACCAAATGGAAGCCAGAAAAATTACCGTCGCTATCATTGATGATTATACCCCCTTGAGAAACCGTTTATGCGCTTTTTTAGAGAAAATGGGCATGGCTGTTTTGTTCCAGGCTGATAATGGCGAGGACGGTTTACAAAAAATAGCAGCGAGCGGCCAACAACCGGATGTATGCCTTCTTGATACCAGTATGCCCGTTATGGATGGGTTTGCTACAGCCGAAACCTTGCATGACAAGTACCCCAATCTTAAAATCCTGGCATACAGTGTCAGTAATGACGTGCACAGCATTATTAAAATGTTTCAATGTGGTGCAGATGGTTATGCTATTAAGGGAGAGGAACCCGACGATTTAAAGCAAGCCATCGAGCTGCTGTATAGCGGCGGTTGTTATTTCAGCGACGGTGTGCAGAAAGTTATGCTGGATTATTTTCGTAAACAGGAACGTTCGTATTAGAGCTGAATGGATCAGGTGCCCAATATGCGGAGTTGGAGCCTGTTGCATTAATGCCTTGTAGTTAAATTGGTTATCATAATGCTGTGGCTTTTTGACCGTACACCGGCCCGAGGAAATGCGTTGTGATTGGTAGCTTATTGTTTCTGCCTTTTCACTTAATACCGGTGTATAATACGGTTGCCCCGGCATATACGCCGGAGCGGCATGCAGGGGAATTCCCTTATGTTTTTCAGTGCTAGTTCTTAGGGACCAGTACGTACCACGCCCTATTGAAGCGCAATTCCCTGCGCCTGCTATTGCTGCCCCTTTTTGTCTGCAGAGTCTATCAAGGCGTACAGGACAAAATTCCCCAGCCGGCCCTGGCACATAATAGTTTTATAACAGGAAGACACAATCCTGTAATGGAAAGCGGCCAGATGCCCATCTAACAAAACATCTCAATCCCAGATCCCGGTAAAATGCATTCGACAGTGCTAAATTCTTACCTGTACAAAGGTTTTATATTCAACAGTTGTTCCCGTATGTTCATTTGCTTGTATTATGAAGAAAGTAAAGATAAGTAAGCAGAACGGGTAGACCCCCGAGACAGCGTACCGCAGTAATATTCTTAATTTTTTAAAAAGAGGATGCCCGCAATGGATTTTTCCTTAATTTAAAAAGGTTAATTTCGCAGGCAGTTTGGAATAAATAGATTAAAGTAAAAAAAATAAAATGTCATATACTCCCCAAAACAAAATACGTATTGTCACTGCTGCCTCACTCTTTGATGGTCACGACGCTGCCATAAATATAATGCGACGTATAATGCAGGCTAATGGCGCTGAGGTTATTCACCTGGGACATGATCGTAGTGTTCAGGAAATTGTAGACTGTGCCATACAGGAGGATGCCAACGCTATTGCCATAACGTCATACCAGGGTGGGCATGTTGAGTACCTGAAATATATGTACGATCTTTTGAGGGAACGTAAATGCGGGCATATCCGCATTTTTGCCGGCGGCGGGGGCGTTATTTTACCAACAGAAATAGCGGAATTACATCAATATGGCATAACCAAAATTTACTCGCCTGACGATGGCCGGGCTATGGGACTGGAAGGTATGATCGTTGACCTTCTGCAGAAAAGTGATTTTCCTACCGGTAACCAACTGAACGGAGAGGCTGGGCACATAAAAAATAAAAATCCCAGGGATATCGGTGTATTGATCTCTGCAGCGGAAAATTTTTACGAATTACCCGAAACCCAGGCTATGCTGCAAAAAGTGGCGAAACTGGCGGAGGAAAGTAAGACGCCAATCCTGGGAATAACAGGAACCGGCGGCTCAGGTAAGAGCTCGCTTGTAGATGAAATAGTACGCCGCTTCCTGCTTGATTTTAAAGATAAAACAATAGGTATCATCTCGGTCGATCCCTCCAAACGCAAAACGGGGGGCGCTCTGTTAGGTGACCGCATACGGATGAACGCCATCAGGAATGAACGGGTATATATGCGCTCTATGGCCACACGGCAAAGTAACCTGGCTGTGTCCAAATACATAAGAGACGCCGTAAACATTTTAAAGGCCGCGCAGTATGACCTCGTTATACTCGAAACTTCAGGTATTGGTCAAAGTGATACCCAGATTACCGACTATTGCGATCTGAGTATGTACGTTATGACCCCCGAGTACGGTGCTGCCACCCAGCTGGAGAAGATCGACATGCTCGATTTTGCTGACATTGTTGCAGTAAATAAATTCGACAAACGCGGGGCAATGGATGCACTGCGTGATGTGAAGAAGCAATATCAACGTAACCATAAACTGTTTGATAAGGATGCCGAAACTATGCCCGTTTACGGTTCCATCGCGTCACAGTTCAACGATCCGGGAACCAATACCCTGTATCGTGCCCTGATGGATACCGTGGTGGCTAAAACGGGAGCGGCACTTCAGTCGGATTTTGAGCCGAGCGAAGAATTGAGTGAAAAAATATTTATTATTCCGCCGGCAAGAACAAGATATCTTAGTGAGATTGCTGAGAATAACCGCAGCTACGACAAAAAAGCTAAAGAACAGGCAGGTATCGCTCAGAAGCTCTTTGGTATTTATAAAACCATTGAGACTTTACAAAGTAGCGCAATAGAAGATAAGGACCGTCTTATTAAAGAATTACAGGAAGTATACCAGAAAATCAGCCTGGAAATTGATCCGAAGAACCTGCTCTTACTGCAAAACTGGGAAAGTAAGAAACGGCACTACCAGGATGAATTTTACGTGTTTAAAGTAAGAGACAAAGAGCTGAAAATAAAGACGTACACAGAATCGCTGGCCCATACTAAGGTGCCTAAAGTGGCTGTGCCAAAATTTGAAGCCTGGGGCGAGATATTGCATTGGGCGCTTACCGAGAATTTTCCGGGTGAATTTCCCTTTGCAGCAGGTATCTATCCTTTTAAGAGGGAAGGGGAAGACCCAACGCGTATGTTCGCCGGCGAAGGTGGCCCGGAACGTACCAATAAACGCTTTCACTATGTTAGCAAGGGCTTACCCGCAGCGCGGCTGAGCACGGCTTTTGACAGCGTAACGCTTTACGGGCAGGATCCAGGACACAGGCCTGATATTTATGGTAAGATCGGCAATTCGGGTGTAAGTGTGCCCACACTGGACGACGCAAAGAAATTGTACAGTGGCTTTAACCTGGCTGATCCGAAGACATCCGTATCGATGACTATCAACGGACCGGCACCCACCATTACCGCCTTTTTTATGAATGCGGCGATCGATCAGCAATGTGAACTATATATTCGCGAGCATGGGCTGGAAAAAGAGGTTAATACCAGGATAGATGCGATATTTAAAGAAAAGGGCCAAGCCCGTCCTTATTATAGTGCCACAGTAGGCGCAGGCCAGCCGGCGGAAGGTCAGCAAGGAAACTTACCGGAAGGCAATAACGGCTTGGGATTAATGTTACTGGGTGTTACCGGTGATATGGTATTGCCTGCCGACGTATACGCAGGAATAAAGGAAAGAACATTGAAGTCTGTTCGGGGTACAGTGCAGGCAGATATACTGAAAGAAGACCAGGCTCAGAATACCTGTATTTTCTCTACTGAATTCTCCTTGCGGGTAATGGGCGATGTGCAGCAGTATTTTATTGATA
>JBEBWN010000310.1:0-5191 GCA_040392235.1 Taibaiella helva
TATGGACCTGATCGCCGCTGCAACGGGCTTTTCGACTCCCGAACTAAATGGTACCCTAATAGCCCGCTTCGACCCCGCCACTGGTAAGGTATACGACGCACTGGAAATAGAAAATGACCTGATCGCTATTAAGACCGCTTTTTCACCGGATCAGTCAAAACTCTACTTATATAACCTGAATACGAATACCTTTACCTTTGAAGTAAACCAATACAATGTAAGTAATTTTGATTCGCTGGCTATAGCTACCTCTAAAAAGGTAATTGCCGATACCATAATGGGGCTGGCTGGTTATTTTCAACTTTACAGAGATAAGATCTACTTCAGAACTGCCGCTTACGATATCCACAGTATACAGCAACCGAACTCATCCGGCACTGCCTGTGATTTCCGCCCTGGCGACACCCTTACCAACGATGTAATGTCTTTATGTAGTGAATTAGTATATGCTTACCCCAAAGATACTGTGGCTAAGCTGAAAATGGATACCCTGGTCTGCGCCGTACCGGAAGGCGGTTTACACCTTTCAGCCACTTCCCTGACCGGGTTTATTTATCAGTGGAGCACAGGATCGATCGACACAACAGTAACCGTCACGGAGGCCGGCACCTATTGGGTCAGCTATAACGACAGCTGTCACTTCAAAGCCGATACTTTCGTAATCAGGGGCATGACCGTCGAAATACCCATTATCTCTATTAACGTGCGCGAATTGAGCACCAGCCCGGGCTTTAAAACATACCAATGGTACCGGAATAACACTAAAATACCGGGCGCTATTTACAACACCTATACCGTAAAAGAAAACGGGTCGTACCATGTGGAAGTAACCAATGAGGCCGGATGTATTACCGAGTCAGAGCCCTATGATATTAATAACATCGTGAGCATTGACCCCATTAATGTACTGGCGGCAGCTATAACGCTCTACCCTAACCCGGCCGCCGAGCGGGTATATATTAATGCCCCTGCTACGGTAGGTTATACTTTGCTGACCATCGAAGGCAAGGTATTATCCCACTCAGCCGCATCTGATCAGGTTTCACTAGCAAATCTAACACCAGGAATTTACCTGCTGCACATCACAGACGGAAAAGGGGCATACATTAAAACGGAAAAGATTGTCAAAGCAGGAACTCCCTAACTTATACTGACCTTCCGCTTATTATGCCCTTTTGTTTTACATTCTAAAACCATTTAATAATGAAAAGTCTTTTTTTAATCGTCTCGTTCCTGGGTATTCCTCTATACCATTTGCCGTCCTATGCTCAACAAAGGCCAAATGGACAACAACCTATACAATCTAAAAAGCAGGAAGATAAAACAATACTTCCGAAAGCAGGTGAGCAACAGCTCATAGCTACCAATGGCCGTATTCGTATATGGTCTGAGCCACAAGCCCCTTCTAACGCGACAAGGGGCAGACAAAACGGCTTGCGTGCCGCCATTACCGTACCCAACCCGCAAGGTGGAAATAAGGAGCTGAACGTGCCAGCCTTCCTGCTACCGGCATCTATAGAAAGAAAGGCCCCTGCACCCAACCAATAACGCAAATATATCCTCCGGCATTACAGTATCAACTGTGATGCCGGTCACCCAAAAAGCCAGCGAGATTGGCATGCAGCCCAGCCGAAAAACCCCATTCTTTACTATAATAACAAGTGAATACTGCCTTCTCAATGATCCGCCCAGCAACTGCCTTTTCCCGGCAAGAGAGGAAAAGCAGCGCAGCCCGAATATTGTTCCGCCAAAAATCCGGATCTGTAATAAAAACCCTGGCGCTATATACCATAGCCATTTGTTCTTCCTGCAACAGTTCGCCGGAATTGCAACAGGAGGTTGTCAGCCTGGAAAGGCAAAGAGACAGCCTGATATATATTTCTGAACAGGAGGTTGAGCCAGAGCCCTCGTTATTCCATTATATAAGGGAGCGGGAACAACGGGACTCTACCCATCTTTTATTTGCTTACCCGGCCTTAAGAGAGTATACTTTTTTCAATTTCTTTCCGGGCGCTTCCCTGCAGGATACACTGTTCCAGGCCACGGATGTCCATAAAGATACTTTATAATTTTTTTGGGATGGACAGGCCGCAAAATTGCGAAGCACTTATTCTTCTATCGCTGGTAGTTATTTGATAGCGCCGGCTACGATCAACCCCTTATGGGGATCTGGTCTGTCCTGACGTTCCGGGGCATCGTGGCAAACGCATAAAAACAAGCACAGCAGGCCTGCGATTGTTTATACCTTTTTCATAAAAAAGGGCCATTATTTCCATATCAGCCGAAGTTTCGTTATCTTGGGAACGAAATATTGTGCCGCAACAAAAATCGCCGGGCAACCGGTTTTATTCAGCTGGCCTGCTGTATTTTCACCAACCGCTATCCCATGCAATCCGGAGTGCCCGGAGAACAAAGAATTATATTTTGCGTTTTACTAATCAGGATGAAGCATATTAATTTCGTTTTTATAATTGCATTTGCAGCAATGTTATTTCCGGCCTTCGCGCATGCCCAATATGGCAATGTTTGGGCCTTTGGCGGATTGGCGGGACTAGATTTTAATCAAAGCCCGCCACAGCCTATCAGAACCTCGATCTCCACAAATGAAGGTTCTGCTTCTATTTGCGGGGCAGACGGGAGGTTATTATTTTATACAGACGGTGGTTCCATATGGGATCGCAATAATAACCTGATGCCCGGCGGCACTGATCTGCCCGGCCTGGGCCGTAATATAACCGCCAGTACCTCGCAGGGTGCACTCATTGTTCCTATTCCGGGTAACGATCAACAGTATTATGTATTCTCCTTAGGCGCTTTCGAGTCAGGATTTGTAGGTAGGCTTTACTATAGTATTGTAGACATGTCGTTGAACAATGGGCTGGGTGATGTAGTGGCCGGCAGCAAGGGAAAGCTGTTATCGGTAAATAATACGGAACAAATGATGGCGGTTTCGGGCGATAATTGTAACATATGGTTGATGACCGCGGCCCGGGCTCCGCAACAATTCCGTGTCTATAATATTGACTATAAGGGGATCGACACTATACCGGTTACATCGGACCGGCTTACGGGTAGCGGCACTTATGGCGGTGTGATCGGTACAATGGACATCTCGCCAGATCGCTCGAAGCTCATCATGGCACAGGGCAACCTGGTGCTATATGATTTTGACCCGGCTACCGGTAAAATAACCCAACCCCTCACCCTGTCCTTAAAGGACCGCCGTCCCTTCTCTTACTACGGGGTCGTTTTTTCGCCTGATAATTCAAAATTGTATGCCAGTGCAGAAGGCGATTCCCTCTTCCAGTTTGACCTCAGCTTGCAGGATTCTGCTAAAATAGTAGCCTCAAGGGTGACATTGGGCACTGCCTGGGCTATAAAACGGGGCCCTGACGGGAAAGTGTACTGTGCTTCCGGTTCGAACTATCTCATCGTAATACATCAACCTAACCTGCCCGGCCTGGCCTGCCAGTATGAACGTGAAGGGCTTTACCTGTTACCCAATACGAACAGTATCCTGGGGCTGCCCAATTCAGCCACCATTGTGGTCAACATAAAGAATTACACCACGACCAGCAAATCCATTCTTTGCGCGGACAGCTTTTTATTGCAGCCCCAAAATCCTAATGGCTTCAACCATAAGTGGGACGATGGCAGCAGTGGCCCCGAGCGCTATATTGACACTTCCGGCACGTATTGGATAACCTACCAGGCGGCAGCTGGAAAATGCGAAGAATATGCGGACACCTTTCTTATTGAATTCAAACCAATTGTAAGAATCTATACCACCACTAACTTTGAGGGTATGTGCAGGGCCGACACTTTCCGTATGCGCGCCCTTAATCCGGCCAGCAAGTATATGTGGGAAGATAGCAGTACGGCAAGAAACAGAAAAGTTAACCAGACCGGTACTTACTGGGTAGCCTACCGGGTAGATTCGCTTTGCGAACAATACGCCGACACTTTTGTAGCGGTGTACCCTGAAGAGGATTACCGGGTGTCTTTTACCGCTGATACGCTGGCCTGTGTGCAGCAAGCAGTGACTTTTACAAACACATCGGACCCGCACTTCGACCGATTCCGCTGGTTTTTTGGAGATGGCAATGAGACGGTCGATAAGCAGCCCGGGCATGCCTATACCGGACCGGGACGTTATGCCGTAACCCTCACCGGAAAGATCGGGGAAATATGCCCCGATACGGTAACGCATTTTATTACTATCGACTCTGTTTACCCCATCAGCTTCAGCACCGACCGCCAGGCCGTTTGTGTGGGAGAACGGGTGGCCTTTTACCCGCATACAGACTTTTCGACCACCGGCCTGCAATGGCAGTTCGGCGATGGCAGTTCCCGGCCGGAAGAGAACGGCCCTGCGTTCTATCATGCATTCGACCATCCCGGCCTGTACATGGTGCAGCTAACCTCGACCAACAGGATATGCCCTGAAACAATTTTTACGGACAGCATTAGGGTGCACCCCATACCGCAGATCGATCTCGGCGCCGATGCCGGTCTATGTCTGAAGGCTTCCGGCTTAGTTTTGCAAAATCTGTTGGCTCCCGTAGCAAACGCCTACCGAAATTTATGGAGCACGGGTGATACCACCCAAAGCATAACTATCTCAACACCGGGCACTTATAGCCTGACGGTAACAGCAGAAACTGCCGGCTGTAGCAATACAGAAACTGTTGTTGTGGCAAAAGATTGTTATACGGACATACCCAATGCCTTTACCCCCAATGGCGATGGTACAAATGATTATTTTTTCCCCAGGCAGCTACTTTCCCGTTCTATAGCGGGATTCCGTATGCAAATATGGAACCGATGGGGGCAGCTGCTATTTACCAGTCTGTTACCTGACGGACGCGGATGGGACGGAAAGTTTAACGGAAAAGACCAACCTGCCGATACTTATATCTATAACATTGAGATGGAAATCGAAAACGGCCATACCGAAAAGTATACAGGTTCTGTAACCTTGTTGAGATAGGATCAGGAAATAGGAGAATTTGTGTACAGCGATCTCTTTGCCGCGGATTTCATCCGCGGTTATGAACAAGTAAGCCTTTCAGCCTTAGTTAAAGGAGCATTTGGATCTTTTCTGGTCATCTAACCTCGTATAGCGAATACTTTAACTAGGGCTTGCTCAAAAACTCAGCTGGAGCAACTGCTTTTTAAAAATGGATACGAC
>JBEBWN010000311.1:0-5191 GCA_040392235.1 Taibaiella helva
CTTGTAGGATTAATATAAATCTTATCGCCATACCGTTGTAGTGTACTGAAGTCGTCCATACCGTGAGAAGTGCCCACCACTTTTTGTGATGCTCTCATTGCGGTTTCGGTATAGGTGCTCAGATCATATTGATAAAGCGAGTCCATAAAATTAAAATCGCCAGGCGAGCGGCTACCCATAGAAGCATATAATTTGCTGCCGTCGGGAGAAAAACAAACGCCGTAATTCAACATTTCTATATTGGGGTCTTTCTCGCTAGAGTTCAATACGATTGCGTTAGAGGCTTTACCAGTAAGAGGATCGAAATCAAAGACCTGCAAACCATTCACGCAACTGTAAAACTGGGAACGCCAGTAAGCACCGGCATAAAACATAACATTAAAGCTGGAAAGCGCTACTTTTGAACCGTCGGGAGAAGCGGCCAACTGCGACTCCCTGAAAGCGCCTGCGCCATCCACCCCCGCGCCTAAATACGACACAACCGGCTTGGGGTTAAGACCTGATGCCGTTACATGATAGGCTTTCAAGAGGCCCGTGTCGGCCATTTGGGCTAACAACCAGATATCATTACAGCTTCCGCCGGCTATGGTAACCATACAACCCGCCAGGCCACTATCCAGCAACACATTTTTACGTGCCGGATCAATATCTCCCAGTCCGCCCTGCAGGCTCATATCTACAACAGAATAATACAGCTTACCCTTTGATTGAGCAAAGGGATAACCCGCCTGCGCTTCCATTGAAAACAAATAAAATTTCGAAGGTTCATTGATAAAAGGTACAACAGCCGCACCCTGAGTAGCACCATTATCACTATTTCCCTTCAAACCCGTTCCATTAGACATAACCACCTGGTTCCTGTTCCAGGCTTTTGCTCCGTCGGTATAAAACTGCAACACACCAGTTATCGGATCAGAGACAGTAGCACTACCCCGATAACTATCTATATTCGTCTTTTTCAAGACTGCCGTACCGCTGGTAAAGTCAATGCCAATGCCGCTGCCCAGTGCCCAGAAATCATTCTGCTTCTGGGCGCTGACGGTCGCTACTATGGCCATTGAACACAAAAAAAGTTGAATTTTCTTCATATTAAACAGTTTAAAAAATAAATACAGAATACTAACATTCTTATCCTATAAAAGTAACTGGGCTTTTCTCTCAACGGCTACGTATATATACGTAGCTATTTTTTTACCAAAAATTCTTACGTATTTCAAGACTTTATTTGTTTGGATTATGGCCTATCGTTACCTACCCGAACTATCTTCCTGCCCTCTGCCACCAAACATATCGTTCAAACGAATATCAGTTTGAGCAGGGTAGCCGTAAATGCCCGTTCCCCTGTCATTGAAATACTGCTCTCTTTGTATGAAACGGGGTTCATCCTTTCCGGCACCGCTATCTGCAAAGGGTGCTTTTTCTTCTTCACGATTATGGTCGTCAAAATAAAACAGTAGCATCCCGGTTTGGGGATCATGAGTAGCAGCATTCCTGTTGGCTTGACCCTTAGCACCTTCCCCGAAAAAACCAGCCGTCTTCTGCTCCACGTAAGCCCCACCTCCACCAAAACCTATTTTATGGCGCAGCGGGAAGAAAACCAAGAGGGCTAGCATCCCCACTGAAAAAAAAAGTTTTTTTTCATATCTCATCTAGGAAGAAATTAACAAAGGCAGTATATTAGCTTATTTCTATATCAAGGTAAAAATAAACCAGTATCAGGAGCGGCAGCTACGTATATATACGTATGCAAATGCTTTTTTGTAACACGACAAAAACACGATAATTGTATAATATTACATTTCTCTTTTTTTTAAGCCTTGCCGGCTGGCTCCGCAGCACTCTGGTTATGGCGCTGCTGCTCACACCGTTCCTTTCGGTCGCACAGGAGCTCAGCACCGGGCCTATAACCAATAAGATCAGCTTAAAAGACAGCGCCCGGGTAATGCAATTGATCGAGCAGTCGCAGGATTACCAGTTTAGCGATCACCCCAGGGCTGTAACCATGATCGACACCGCGCTGGATATAGCTTCTGCCTATAACTTTGGCTATGGTATCGGCAATAGTTATATCGCATACAGCATTTATGCCTCTAACCTGGGCGACTATGCACAGGCCGATTCCTTTTTATTAAAAGCCTATCCCTATTGTTATTTTGCCGCACAATCGGGAGCAGCAAAGCTTTTAGCCTTATGGTACGAAAATGCGGGTTCGCTGGGCGCCTATCAAAGCAATTACAAAAAGGCGCTGGCACTTTATTACGCAGGCCTCCGGGTGGTAGACCGATACGGTATCGACTCTGTCAACCCGGAACGAAAGATCAGCATTTACAATTCAATAGGCTCCTTACTGGCCTATACCGAAAGAAATGAGAAGGCCCTTTATTATCTGAAAAATGCCGAAAAACGAGCTATCGCACAGCACCAGGAAAAGCAACTGGTTCCGGTATACACCAATATGGGCATTTGCTACGCGAAGGGAAAGGATTGGACGAAAGCGCATTATTATTACAGCAAAGCAATAGCTCTAAGCCAGAAATACAACAATATTAAAGTCTTGCAAATTGCCTACCTGGCTCTTGGCAACACATATAACAAACAAAACAACTATGATTCCGCGCTTTTTTATATAAAAAAAGCTATTCTCGTCTCAGACAAAACCGGTCCTTATCACGCAAAAATTGTTCCCTACCTCACCTTAAGCGCCGCTTATCTGAACAAAAAGTCATACCTCCTGGCCTTGCAGTACGCAAAGGTTGCCCTCAAACTTTCCGAAAGACAGAAGGACTTTCACAATATTATATACGCTAACGCCACCCTCGCCAAAGTGTATGAGGGCCAGGAGCAGTGGCATCCGGCATTTCAGCACCTCTATACTTACGTTATCCTGCAGGATAGCCTGACCAAAAAGAACACCGATGAAGATATGAACCGGCTGGAGGCCCGCTACCGGGTGGCCGAAAAAGATAAAAGCATAGCAGAGCAAGCCCTGGCGATCAACAAGCAAAAAAGTGCGCTGAAAGAAAAAAATTTCTGGATCGCTGGTATCTGCTTATCAACATTATTACTGATCACTTTCTTTATTGCATTTTTCAAAAACTACAACCACAAAAAAAAGCTGGAAATAAAGAACATGGAAATGCAGCGCCTTAAAGCGATGCTGGATGGCGACGAGAAAGAACGAAGACGGATTGCCACAGAATTGCATGATGGCATCAACGCGCAATTACTGGCGGTTAAACTAGGCTTAAACACTGCCTTAGACGACAGGCAAGATCCCTTACTTCAAACCGCCGACATCAGGCGCAGCCTGCAATACCTTCAGGAAGCCATGCAGGATCTCAGGCAAACAGCACATAATATGATGCCCGACAGTATGAAAGGCGGCTTAACAAAAGCTATTGACAGCTTTTGTCAGAAAATAAGCCTGAACGGGCATACAGAGGTCATTTTCCAAAAATATGGAGACACAGAACCTTCAGACGACCTTGTTAAGCGTTCCATCTTCAGAATTGTACAGGAACTAGTGCAAAATGCGGTCAAATACGCCCGCGCCAGCTATGTGCTCGTGCAGTTTAACTTTGAGAAAGATTTCACAGGCATAACCGTACAGGACGACGGCATTGGCTTTGAAGTGGGTTCGGAATATCTCGGCAAGGGATTACAGAGTATCCAGGAACGCGTAGCAGCATTTACCGGCACCATGGAAATTACCAGTAACGGACAACAGGGAACGACTATTTATATTGAACTGAAGGATGTTTTAAATTGATTATTTTTATCGGCGTAACCTATGCAATATGTCTATTAAAGTAGTAATAACTGATGATCATCCCATGTTGCTCTCCGGCCTGAAACATACCCTGAGCAAGAATAGCAATATTACGATCATGGGAACCTTTGCCAACGGCAAAGATTTACTGCAGTTCTTGCAATCACAGCAGCCCGACATCCTGCTGCTCGATCTGCAGCTACCCGAATTTCCCGGCAAGGCCATTGCCCAGGAAGTACTTAAACTGTATCCTGATATTAAAATATTGATTATTTCCAGCCAGGAAGACAGCTTCATCATAGATGAGATGATCCAGCTGGGCTGCGTCGGCTATCTACCCAAAAGCAGTACAGATCATAATCAATTGCTCGAGGCTATAGAAACAGTTCATTATGGTGAGCTATACCTGGAACCATCGCTGAAAAAGGATCTGATGACCAATATCATAAAAGGGAAAAGGAAGTCAGAAAAAACGATGGCTATGCTCACCCAGAAAGAAAAAGAGATCTTAAAATTCATAGTGGAAGGACATTCCAGTAAAAAAATTGCAGACCACCTGGGCATCAGTTTCCGGACAGTAGAAACCCATCGTTTTAGCCTGCTACAAAAACTGGAGGTAAAAAATGCGGCAGAGCTGGTAAAAAAGGCAATGGAACTGCATTTACTAAAGTAAATGTAGTTCTATTGTATTGTTCGTCAAAAAGTAACAACAACATTAAAAGCAATTTCTAACCAGGTGTTCGCACCAACATTTTCTCTCTTAACGAAAGCAAGACCTCTAGCTATATTAACCCTGTCTTCCCGATGTAGACTCATCGTATTAACCAGAACCATAGCGATTTAAACGAAATACTTATAAATTTGCCTTTTATTTTTATTATCTAAAGAGATATTTTTGCTCGTTTAAGCAAAAAGACCCTAATGCAGCAACAAAACAACGAAATGGTTATTACCATACTGGCAGCAACAGTTATGTTATTGCTCACTTCGTTGACGATTATATTCCTGGTCATTGTATTCCGGCGGAAACAGGTAGAGCATCTCCGGCAAAAAGAACGGCTGAACGAAGACTTCAAAAAGGAGTTATTGACAGCCCAACTGGAAACACAGGAACAAACCTTTCTCAGCCTTTCGCAAGAGCTTCACGATAATTTAGGCCAGGTGCTTAGTCTCATTAAACTTAACCTCACGCTTATCGATAAGGATTATCAGGGTAGCCAAAAGGAAGCGTTTCAACAAACAAAGGATTTACTGAATACTGCCATCAGCGATCTTCGGAATATATCGAAGACGCTTAACACAGATTACATTAAGACAATAAACCTGAAAGACTCGATTGAAAGGGAACTGGAGATGCTCCGGAAAACGAAAAGAATAGAACCTTATTTCGACATACAGGGGACGGTCTTCAAACTTTCTGCA
>JBEBWN010000312.1:0-5189 GCA_040392235.1 Taibaiella helva
CCAATTTTACTTTTCTAAAGGCTTCTGGCATTTCCCTCACATCCGACGGGCTGATGAAACCCCATTATGACCCCTTAACTATGGAAAGCAATATTGCCGGAATTTACCTAGCTGGTGTCGTCTGTGGCGGAACAGAAACCCACAAATGGTTTATTGAAAACTCTCGTGTGCATGCCCGTCAGATTATAGAACATATTGCAGCGAAATAGCTTCGACCCGGTAACCTATAAGATATGTCATGATTATAGCTTTTTTGCTATAAAAATATTTTCTTTGTACGTTTTTTATAAACATATAGAACATATTGTCCCCGATTTACATAACACATACCAGTGCCATTACGCCACAACCTTGGGCTAACAACGGATTAACCTGCCCGGCAGTTGCCGATGTTGCCGGTCGCCTGGGTGTTGTTGAGCCGGATTATAGCACGCTTATTCCCCCGCAACAACTGCGCAGGATGAGCAAGGTGCTGAAAATGGGTGTCTTTGCCGGGCTGGATTGCATGTGCAAAGCAGGAATAGAACGGCCGGATGGTATTATTACCGGAACCGGGAAAGGAAGTATGACGGATACCGAAAAGTTTGTAAAGGAGCTGAAGGAGTTTAAGGAACAGGCCTTAAATCCGACACCATTTATACTATCTACTTATAATGCGGTAAACGGAGCCATTGCACTGTACACACAAGCCACCGGGTATAACCAGACTTTTGTACATAGGGGCAGCTCATTTGAAACATCGCTATATGATGCTCAGCTAAAGCTCAATACAGAACATGATCTGCGCAATTACCTGGTAGGATGTTTCGATGAAATGACATCAGAATACTTTTTTGTAAAAAACAAAATTGGCTACTGGAAAAAGGATAGAAATACGGCCCTAAGTTTGTGGGAACAGGAAAATAGTACCGGCACCATAGCAGGTGAAGGCTGTGCATTTTTCATGATTAGCAATAAACCAACAAGCGCTTTAGTTTCGATCAATACCATCAGTATCCGCTTCGGTTTAACCTGTGGCGATCTGGATACCTGGTTGTATAGAACATTAGACAAGGTTGGCTGGCAAGTGGAAGATATCGATATGATTGTATTGGGAAAAAACGGAGACTGTACCGATGAGCCGTTTTACAATAGCATACAGCGACGCCTGCCCGAACATCCGATACTCGTTTTTAAGCACCTATGCGGCGAATACGAAACAGCAGGCAGCTTTGGTATTTGGTTAACCTGCCAGTTTCTTTCAGGGATAGCATTACCGGACACCGTTTGGCGCTTCACAAAAGGGCAGCGGGAACCCGGCACAAGACCTAAAAAAATACTGTATTATAATCATTACAGGGGCCTGAATCATAATCTCATACTTCTTTCTGCAACTTGATGATGTCCAACATTCAGGTTATTGTTTGCAGACAAATTAAATAGAAAAATTTTCAAACTTTCAAAATGGCATTTTTAGAAAAAGAACTTTACATCGCCGAGTCTTCCATTCCCGGCGCCGGACTCGGTCTGTTTACCAAAGTATTTATCCCCAAAGGTACGCGCGTAGTGGAGTACAAGGGTAAAATTACGACATGGGCTGCCGTCGACTCCCAGGATGGCCTGAATCCCTATATCTATTTTGTTTCTGACAACCACGTCATAGATGCTTCAAAAAGAAAAAAATCGCTGGCACGTTATATAAATGATGCACGCGGTATGAAGAAAATAAAAGGACTGAATAACAACGCTTATTACATTGAAGAGGATGTACGGGTTTTTATAGACGCTTCCAAAAACATTCAGCCGGGCGAAGAAATCTTTGTGGGCTATGGAAAAGAATACTGGGATGTTCTGAAAAAGAATATTAAGGAGGCCCGGGCGGGAAAGTAGTTCTTTTTTCAAAGCCAGGATAACGCCCTCCGCTGTACATATACGCCTATCTTTTACAATTATGATCCACTATAAAGTGAATCATATCGTATCACTTTTATTACCGGTGGTTCGTCAATTATAGCAGTATGGCAGCTTGAGAATTTTGTCTTTTTACTTTTAGATTTAACGCATTGTGTTGATGGACTACTTTAACCGGCTCTCCGGACTTTTAGAAATAGAAAGACAGGAAGAATTATCATTTTACGATAGTGTTACCCGGCATCAGTCCGCTTCCGAACGGAGAGCCAACGGTGTTTGTTGGTACCCGGTAGCAATACGCGACAACTCGGTAGGTCGCGGAGATTATATCAGCCTGGAGCTGGAACGCACTACACATAGAGATTTACCCCACCAGTTTCGTTTTGGTACGGCAGTTGCTTTGTTTTCAAACCACAATGCAGCAGACGATCGCCTTGAGGGTACGGTTACCTTTCAGGGCGACCATATTATGAAGGTTAGTTTTCGCGTGGATGAATTACCAGACTGGGTAGACAATGGAAAACTCGGCGTGGACCTTCTGCCTGATAACAGCAGTTTTAAAGAAATGCAATCGGCGTTGAAAAGGGCAGCCGGACTGGTAAATGAAGCGGAATCCGGCCATATTGTACGCATATTAACAGGAGCCGCTAAACCATCGTTTACGGCCAATCAAGAGTTGAAGTGCCATGATTGGCTGAATGATGTACAGCAAGTCGCGGTAAAAACCATTTTGTCTGCCCGGGATCTGGCCATCATTCATGGTCCCCCCGGTACCGGCAAAACCACTACACTGATTAAAGCCATAGCCGAACTGGCCCGGCAGGAAACCGGTAAAATACTGGTGGTAGCACCCAGCAATGCCGCAGTAGACCTTTTAACAGAGCGATTAAACCAGGAAGGATTAAGTGTATTGCGGATAGGGAACCCCGCACGCATATCCGAACAACTGGGCTTGTTAAGCCTTGACGAAAAAATAGCCCGGCATAGCCAAACCAGGGAGATTAAGAGTATGAGAAAAAGGGCAGGAGACTTCCTGAATATGGCACATAAATACAAAAGGCATTTTGGAAAAGCGGAACGGGAACAAAGAAAAGCTTTATTTGATGAAGCACATAAGATACTCAAAGATGTAGAACGTGTAGAGCAATATATTGTACAGGATTTGCTGAACCAGACACAGGTCGTTACGGCCACCCTGGTAGGAGCCCATCATTATACCGTACGCGGATTGCAATATAGCACTGTCGTTATTGATGAAGCAGGACAGGCCCTGGAACCGGCAGCCTGGATTCCCATATTAAAAGGACAAAGAATAGTCATGGCTGGCGATCACTGCCAGCTCCCGCCGACCGTTAAGTCGGTTGAGGCAGAGCGGCAAGGATTGGGACAAACGCTGATGGAAAAATGTGTTGCCCTTCATCCGGAATCGGTTGTGCTCCTGGAAAAACAATACCGCATGCATACGCACATTATGGACTATCCTTCCCGGGTTTTCTATGGTGGCCGGCTCAAAGCAGATCCGGCCGTTGCCCATCATGTTTTATTTGCCAACGACAATCCCCTGCTTTTTATTGATACCGCTGGCTGTGGTTTTGAAGAAAAAGCGGAAGGGACCAGTATTACCAATCCGGAAGAAGCCGCCTTTTTATGGCAACACCTGTCGGCCTTCCTGAACCATCACTTCCCTTCAGTACAGGGCTCAGAGCAACCCAGTATTGCGGTAATATCACCATATCGCCAGCAGGTGGAAATACTAAACACGTATTATAGGGAGCACAGCGGCTTAAAGGCCTATAGCCATACAATAAATATAAACACCATAGACAGCTTCCAGGGCCAGGAAAAGGATATTGTGTACATTAGTATGGTACGCAGTAATACAGAAGGTAATATCGGCTTCCTGTCAGATATCAGGCGGATGAATGTAGCCATGACAAGAGCCCGTAAAAAACTCGTTGTTATAGGTGATAGCGCTACTATTAGTCAATTACCCTTTTACCAGGGTTTTATTGATTATGCTATGCAACAGGAGGCCTATGAAAGCGCCTGGACTTATAGCGACTTATTCCGGTAAAACCATTCGTATTTTATTTGATTTCCAGCTAAGAGCATGAGCCCATATCAAATTGTTGCCTTGGATACGACAGCCTTTCCTACGATAATGAATATATGGGAAAGCGCCGTTAAAGCCACCCACCATTTCCTTGAGGAAGGTGATTTTTTATACTTCCAACAGGCAATACCAGAGCAATTCCTACCTCATTTGACCTGTTACGGGTATAAAACGGCAAATAATACATTGCTGGGCTTTATTGCCCTGAACGATAAACATATAGAAATGCTATTTATCCATGCTGGACAGCAGGGTAAGGGTATCGGAAAATGCCTTGTCCATTTTGCCATAGCGCAATATGCCGTAACCGGAGTAGACGTAAACGAACAGAATGAAGGGGCCATCGCATTTTACCACAAAATGGGTTTCCGGGTTAAAGACCGTTCGGAGACAGACGGCACAGGTAAGCCCTACCCGATCCTGCATATGAAGCTTGCGGATAATACGGACCAAGACTGAAAATCTGGCCTGAATATAAACGCAGCGACTTAACTGTACCCGCCGGGACGAACAAAAGACAAAATCAGGTAGCAGCATTCGGCTATCTGGCTTTATTTCTTATCATAATTTCCCGCTCCCGGATTTCAGATACCGGTTAATGCCCTCCAATTAATTTTATGCTTTTTTAAGGTTACTGCCATACTGTTGTCAGTTACCTGCTTTTACTTTGCCATTGAACAATAAAATATACAATACAATGAAAACAATGGTCGATCTGTTCAAAAAAGAATTAGAGAAAGAAAGCGCAATTACCCGGAAAATGCTTGGTCGCATTCCTGATGAAAAACTAAGCTGGAAGCCCCACACCAAAAGTATGGACATAAAAACGCTGGCAACCCATATTGCCGAACTTCCCAACTGGATCACTATGATTGCAACCACCACGGAACTGGATTTCGAAGCCAGCCCCTACACTCCCGCCAATATATCGGATAGCGCCGCCCTTCTATCCTTCTTCGAAGACAATTTGCAAAACGGATATTCAGAGCTAAAAGAGAGCAACGAGGACAAAATGGACGATACCTGGACCATCCGGTCCGGCGATATCATTCATGATGCCGCCCCTAAACATGAAATGATCCGTATGGCATTAAACCAGATCACCCATCACAGGGCTCAACTAGGTGTCTACCTGCGCTTGCTCGACATTGCTCTGCCGGCACGTTATGGTCCCAGTGCCGACGAA
>JBEBWN010000313.1:0-5184 GCA_040392235.1 Taibaiella helva
CCGCTGTATTCTTTACTTTTTCGTTTTCGGTTGGGATTTATGTTCCTTTTTATTGTGGGTTACATGATTTCCTTTATCATCCTGTTCTTCCCCTTCCCGATGATCCAGGTCATCCCTAACCTCAGGCCGGCCTTTTTTGTTATCCAGCTTTGTGTTTTTGTCGGGTAGTTGCGATTTTGTGTTTTTCATAATTCTATATTTTATAGACAGATGTCAATAGTGCGTCATGATTAATACAAAATGCCAGTGAAAATGTTTGCCAAAAAGACTAGGACAACACGCGATCACAAGTGAATGAATATAATAGTTCTGTGTTTTAAAGCGTGAAGGCTTTATGTCCTTTTATCATTATTTCGGCACAGAATATGCGGACAAAGAAAGCCAGGGGTGAAGATAACAGAGGGCTGTGTATTTATCGGACCAAGGTCACATTTCCCTGGTATTGTTCCTCCTGCCCATTTTCAAACATTATGTTTGCATGGTAGATGTATAGCCCGGCAGGCTGATCTGTACCATTGAAACGACCATCCCAGCCCCGCCCTTCTTTTAGCCGGGTTTCGAATACCATCTGCCCCCAGCGGTTGAATATTTTAAGATGGCATTTACGAGCAGAGGACGTCAGTAGCTGCCTGGGGTAAAAAAAGTCATTGCTGCCGTCGCCATTGGGAGAGAATGCGTTGGGTATATCACTATAACAATCTTTATGAATTCTAACGGATGCTGTGCCGGAACAGCCTGCATTGTTCGTCAACGTAAGGCTATAGATGCCAATGTCCGTAACTTGTATACTCGGTGTTGTAGCTCCCGTATTCCACAGATACTGTGTACCCGGAGGGGATTCGCTAAGGTTGCTTAGCGTTAGGGGGTACCCTCTGAAGCAAAGCAGGCTGTCCCTATCTATTTGTATCGAGGGAAGGGGGTAGACCAGAACAGTATCGTAAAATACGCTCTCGGGGCAAGCCCGGAAGACACCCGTTATTTGAAAGGGCACGCGTCCCGACTGATCAACTGTCCAGCGAAAAGAGCTGGGTGGCACAATCGCGGCAACCCCTTCAGCAAAAAGCTGTATTTCGAAGTGCAGCAAAGTGCTATCTTTAAAAAGGGGAGCAAAATCAAGCTGCTGCCCGGCGCAAAGCTGTGCCGGGCTTTTTTGAAACGAAAACGAAGCTAAGCGGTTATCTACCTGCAACTCCCCATAAACGGTATCGGTGCAAACCGCCCCCACGGCAATAAGACGAACCCTGTACTTACCCGGTTGGTTGTACCGATGCTGGGGAAAGCGCCCGGTTGCGGTCCCGCCATCCCCAAAGGACCATTCAAATTGTTGAAAATGATTATCGGACAGGTTATTGAAATATAGTTCATCCTCTGCGCAAACCAGTGCAGGATGATCAAACCCGGCCCGGTAAGTCTCCTCGGGAATCGGTACGGTAAGAATCGTATCACAAGACGGGGTTTGTATACGTAAGGTATATATACCTCCGGGCACATTACCCAATGTATCGCCTACAGCTTGTCTGACTCCTGAACTGTTCCGCCATTCATAGTGGTAGGTTACCGTATCCTCCGCATAGGTATAGGCGTAGGCTGTAGCATTTGCCCTGTCTTTACAAGCCGGTTGTACCATAACACGAGGTAGCACTCCCAAGGGGAAAGCAACATGAAAGGTATCTGTATGCGCTATGCAGGGGGCAGTATAGTAGGACACCCAGTAGGTTCCCGGACCTGTTATAGCGGTCTCCAGACCTGTCCAACCATTATTCCATAGGTAGTTCCAGCCGGAGGAATCGTTCCTGGCTTTCAAAATTTGTTGTTCAGGGTCTGCAAAACAGGGGCCGGTATAGTAATGCGCAGGCGCTTGCTGTATCTGGCGTTGGTACAAGGGAACAGCATTCGGTAAGCCGGCATGCATGCTCGAATTGGGTTGCAAGAGGATTGCCGTATCCTGATACCGGCATAAAGCGCCGGCAAGATTGGGTTGATGAATTATACCTATATAGTTACTACGGGATTGAAAGTATATTTTACCATCAGGCCCCCGTTTAAGATCCGTAAAAGGAGAGGCGCCTACTACGAATCTTGAATTGTTGATCGATTCAGCGCCGGGTCTGCTCAGGTCGTATTGTTCAATAGAACTGGCGGCTGCCATGTGCCGGGCGTAGAGTTTAGAATTATCCGCGGAAAAACAAACACCGTAGTAGCCGTATTTTCCTAAAGTAACGGGGTTATGTAAATAGCCGGTAGCCGGATCAAAATCATATAATTCAAGGCTACCGCCACCAGAACTCAAACTTCTCCCGATTGCCAGCTTCTTCCTGTTCGGTGACACATTTATCCTGCCCAATACATACTGGCCATTTTGCTGATTGAATTTTGAAATAGCAGGTTGACTACTTATACCGGAAGCAGTAATCTCTATCGCGCGGAACTCCTGCTGCTTGCGGGAATATACAATTATCCAGATATTGCAGCGATCGCCCGTAACTCCTGCCATATGCTCAGTAAGCAGGGTATCGAGCAGGGTACCTTTACCGGCTGGCTGTACATCGCCCATTCCGCCATTAAGCCGCATATCTACGATGCTGTAGTATAAGCGGCCCAGATCGGCACCTGCTTCAACTGCTGTAAGGGAAAAGATGTAGTACAGGAATGGGCTACCCGGAAGGGGCACAATAAGAGCACCCTGGCTGGTACTGGAAGTGGCTGTATATTGATCGGCATTAGCCGGCAGACCCGTAAGTTTATAACCATTAGGCATGGGTTTACCTTCGCGATCCCATACGTAGGTACCTTCTGTATAAAACAGCAATTTCCCGTCTTTATCGCAAACAGAAGCACAACCTTCTCCAAACCCGGAAATAGCGCTTTCAAAGGCAACAGGCCGGCCACTGCTGAAGTCGAGTCCGGCTCTCTGACCAAATACCCATATGTTTTCCTGCTGTGCCTGGATGGAACAGGAATAGTATGATAACAAGATCAAAAATATAGCTTTGCTACTGCTGCGTGTTTTTAGGTTAAAATATATCATGACTTTCTATTGATGGTGTGTTTTGCCCGATATGCCGCCCTGCATGGGAAGGGCTTCAATAAAAGCTTCCTCCTGTATAACCGGTACAAAATACCTATTCTATCTTTGTCACCTTTTCGATACGTAATAGTTTTCCCCTGGCATCAGCTACCTGTATATAGTATATGCCGGGAGGAAAATGCCGAAGGGACAGCGCCTGTACCGCCTGACCGGCATGCCATATCTTGCCATCTGTCCCCGTAACGCGCACATTTACAGCTTCCGCGAAGTTGATCATGACAATGTCTTTTACCGGATTAGGGTAAATTGTTAAATGACCTCCCCCAGGCTCCCCTGCAAGGATATCAACATTAGATACACTGTACACGTCAGAAGTGTCGCTGCATCCTTTTTCATTGGTAACGGATACGGTATAATCGCCATTATGCGTAACTGTGTAGATCCGGTCGGTAGCTCCCGGTATAGCCTTGTTGTCCCGGAACCATTGGTAGCTGCTGTACGGCAGCGCGGTACTGAGTTCAAAGCCATTTACCTTAATTACCGGCGTTTCGGCAACGCCAATCCAGAAGGTATCTACCTGTATATGACAAAAATCGTTGCTACGCAACCAGTAAATTCCCGGTTGGTCGACAAGTCTTGCCGGGCTCGTGCTGCCATCGTCCCAGAGGAAGGTATAAGCTGTAGAAAGACCGCCTTCAAGAGCAAGATTTCCGGAAAGGGTGCATTGTGTGTGCACATTGTAAACGGTGGGTAAAGGATCAGGTTGATCGTAAACGTATTGTCCCATATCGCCTACACTGCCGCCATGCAGCAGGCCCGGATTGTAAGGAAATTGTAAGGCTTGGGGCACGAATTTACAGGCAGTTCCGGTTTCATTGGGCTTGGTGATCGCTGAAAGGTATAAGGTATCCGTATAATCATAATTCAGGGTGGCATAATCGGAAAGGTAAATGCGCCCATCGGGTGCCAATCGCATATGCAATTCCGGTCCGGGAGCAGGCATGCTGTCAATTAAAGTCATGGAACTACGTATAGCTGTGATATTGTTTAGCGCCAGGTTGTATTGGTAGATCCTGTTCGCAATATTAATATATAGCTTAGTATTGTCGGGCGAGAAGCAGGCATTTGCCGCTCTTCCATAACTGTAGTCGTTATGCTCTTCTATCCAACCTTGTAGCTGGTTGTAGTCTGTAATCATTTGTGCATTGCTAAGCATACCGGTAGCGGCATTAAAGTCAAAAAGTTCGACACCCGCCGGATTAACGGTTGCAGCTAGAAAGCTGGAGTCCTCTTCTGAAGCCACAGTAATTTTCTTCCTGTCAGGACTAACCACCATACGTCCGATATCGTAGGCTGCATATCCTTTAAAATTACCCACGGATGACTTTACCGGCGTCAGGTTCAACCCCTTATCGGTAAGCTCATAGGATTTAAATACCGCGTCATCTCGATCGTGTGCAATCAGCCACAGATTGCAATTATCGCCCTTCGCCGCCGTTATCATTCCATCCAGGGCCTCATCGACGGTGATGTTTTTCTGGTTGGACACGACATCGCCCAAACTGTTATTCAGGGACATATCTACAACGGAATACTTTAGGGTATGGGCAGAGGGCGTAACGGGGAAACCAAAGTAAACCTCGCCGTTGAGGGCAAATATGTAGTATTGTCCCGGTTTCCCTATTACAGGCAATATGAGTATGCTCTGCAACATATTGCCGCCCAGTGAGCCCTCCGGATCGGGGCCGATAAAACCATTAATGAGGGTCTGTGTTCCGATGATACCGTTAGGCATAACATTACCATTTCTGTCCCATACTTTACCCCCATTGGTGTAAAACAGCAGTCCACCATCAGCGTCGGACACGGCCGTACTGCTGGCAAAGTATCCGGAGTTGGTGAAGGTATCAACGGGATTCAGCCTCAATGCAGCGGTAAATGCCTTTGGCGTCGCCGCTCCGAAATTCAGACCAAGATATTGGGGAAACACCCAATTGCTGTTTTCCTTTCGTTGCCAGGCCGGCTGTGCCAGGGTATGGTATTGAACACCCAACAGGAGGGAAGCCGATAAAACTACATGTAACATTTTCAGCATTATTCATTTGTTTTTATAGTCAATAAAAAATGGTAATTTTATTTTCAGGTCTTATCATAGC
>JBEBWN010000314.1:0-5169 GCA_040392235.1 Taibaiella helva
GAGACCCTAAAATTAATGATTTCTCGCTGTATTCTCTTAAGTTAATGACATTGGTCTGATATACTTGAAAGAATGTGCTTGGAAAATTTAGTGATTACTCAGTAGTTTGCCTGTAAGGTACAATGGCATCCTTTCCTGGTACCAGGAAAGGCTTGGGCCAGGTAAGAAAGAGGTTTATCTGGCCGCGTATGCACCTTCTCTGGTTAAGTCCTATGTCTATCGTGTTGCGGTTGTGTATTGTCTTGTTCCTGTAGCAGGCAAAATAGCCCTGCTGAATGCTTTACTCCGTCCTTTTAGCCTATCACCGTCCCCAGAATGACCCTTTTCTTGTTGCGACACAGGTCTTCCTTGCCCCGGTTAAGGCTCAAAAGCTTTACGGACAACAGCGATCTCGTCCAGAAGGACTGCTCACTGGCCGAGTACAGCATTGAACGGCCTATTGAAGGCTTCGACAGGAACCAGGAAGACATCTTCGTTGTCCAGTCCGTCTTTTTGAAGCACCCGGAAACGATAACGAGGTCCGCGGACGACGTTATCCTAGGTCGCTATAGGCAATAATTCCTGCCAAACAATGCCAAACAGTGCCAAATAATGCCAAATAATGCCAAACAGTGTCAAACACTGCCCAATAGTGTCAAATAATGCCAGGATTTGGCCCTGCATTAAATTGGAAAATTTCTACAGTTACTATGTTGCAATTCAATTGGATGTCCGTTAATCAGCAAGCGCTAAATATATAGTGTCAGGCAACTTGTTTTATATTTTTAATTTTTCCTTTTATTTTAAGCTTTATGGACAGTCTTTTATGTATTTTAGTCCGGCTTGGTTACAACAAGAAGGAAAGATGTAACATAAACCGGTTCCGGGCTTTGATGGCGCCTGCGGCCAGGTTTTGCGACCATACGGGTTGCCAATTGCCCCCTAAAGCCAATTTGCGGTAGCTGGTTTCTGCACCGAAGCTGCCAAACAGGATTTGACCGCCCGAGTTGAGCGCCGGGTAGCCCTCATCCAGGTCGCGGGCTGCATATTCGTATTGAATGCCGGCATTAGGCGTTACCAGCAGGTGCTTATGCAAGCGTAATTTATAGTAAACTTGCACGCTGTTGCTCCATTTATTACCATAATTATAATCATAGCGGTTGGCGGTATTGAGCTTGTAATTACTGTTGAGGTTCAGCCCGATATCTTGTATGCGTATGTCATACATCAGTAGCAGCATAAAGTCGAAACTGCCGGTGCCCAGCTGAAACAAATTGGCGCTTTTGCCGGATTCATCTTTATCAGAAGGCATATACTTACCGGTTGGTAGCTTGATGCCGCCACCGAGCCAAAGGTCTTGTACTACGAGCGCATTGTCTTTAAACAAATTGCCTTTATGGCGCAGCAGGCGATAAAGGCTTTGTACCATCAGGTCGCCCGGCCCGCTTTTACGTTGCAGGCCTTCCTGGTTGCTTTTTTCAATCAGGTGAAAGGGCATATTGGCCATTACCCGTACCCGGTCCTGAAAGGTCCATCCGCCCCATACTTCTGCCGTATGATATCGCTCGTCTGTAGTCAGGTAAGAGGTACTGCCTCCCGGGCCTATATGCGAGCGTATATTGTTGTACCGGTAGCGTACTCCGGCGATCTTTGAATTGAAGTCGGGCAGTATACCCAGGTAAAAACTACCGGAACCGCAACCACAAATATCACAGGCGATTGTTGTTGTACCTCCGCATAGCAGTAGTATCCATATTATAATGATCTTTTTCATTGTTTCTATTGGCATGGAATAAAATAATGGTTTGCCTTCCGGGTCGTTTATGTTTGACCCAATTTTTACTTATTTGTCTACACTGGGGCTTCAGTGTTTCCGTGTCGGGAACTTATTGCTCTGCCAGCCATTTATTATGAATAAACTGCTGATCGTTTAAAGTGTTTAAAAAAGCCAGTATCTGTTTTTTCTCTACAGCGCTTAAGGGTATGCCCCTGGAGTTGCCTTGTTTTAATGCAGGGTCCAGGTTGGCCATATCTTTTACTTCCGAGCTGTAATGGTCCAGTACCGCTTCAAGGGTATAGAACCTTCCATCGTGCATATAGGGCGCGGTGTAGCGCAGGTTACGGAGACTGGGTACTTTAAATTTGTAGCGGTCTTCGGGATTCAGGGTAACGGGATAGCGGCCCTCGTCGTTGTTATAGCCAATGCCTATGCCATTGTTGCGGAAACTGAAATCTGTGAATAAAGGTTCCTGGTGACAGGAGCCGCATTTGGTTTTAAATAACGTGTACCCGGCTGCTTCCTCGGGTGTGTATACGCTGGCATAGCCCAGGCTGACACTGTCATACTTACTGTTACTACTGATGCACAACAACATAAATTGTGACAGCGCCTTCATAAAACGGGCAGTGCTGATCTCTGGGGAACCGAAAGCTTTTTGAAACAATGGCGGATAGACTACGGTACTGCGTAGCTTTTGCAATACGTTTTCGACCGATTCGTCCATTTCTTCGTGCGCGGTAATAGGCGCAATAGGTTGCAGGTCCAGGTCAAATATACCGCCATCCCACATTAGTGCCTTACTCCAGGCAAGGTTCATAATAGGCGGCGAATTCCGCTTGCCGAGGCGGTCGTCGATACCATGGCTGATATCATGCCCGTGATGGGTAAAGGCCGAAGACTGTATATGGCAACTCCCGCAGCTAATGGTATTGTTCCGGCTGAGGGCGGGTTCATAAAACAGTTTCCGGCCCAGCTCGAACCCGGCCTGGGTAACCGGGTTTGATGCCATGGCGTAGGCAGGAGCGGGGAAATGAGCCGGCTGCCGGAAGCCCGGAAACAGGTCAATAATACGGGGCGGTTGATCCTTATAGCATGCCGACAACAACAGGATCATTAGTATCGGCGGTGCGAGAATGATGCATTTCCTTTTCATGCTGCTGTTTTTGTTTGTTTTAATAATGTAAACCGGTAACGGTTACTTTTTCACAGCCCTTGGGGGAAAAAGTAACCTGCTGCCGGTACCGGTTTTTCTTCATCCCCGCCCCCTGTAACCTGACTATACCCAGTTTTTGGTTTTGTCTTTTTTCTGGACGTTGTGATGGGGCAAATGTATAGTACTAGTTCTCCGTATGGTCGTGACGGAACATGGCCGGGAAGTTATTGGCGACCTGTACGCTGAATTCGCTGAACATAACGGAGGGATGCTCCGCGATACTGATGGAAGTAGCGCCGTCGAACACTTTTGCAATATCGACCATCAGGTGTATATTACTTTTCCGGTCCTTGCGTACGCGCGCAATACCACCGGCAGTCAGGTCTATGGTTACGGTTTTAATATTATTGATAGTGGCCGAAGCATAACCGCCGAAACCGCCGATGTGATAGCGGAATTTATGCTGGCCGGAAGGGTCTGCCGGCGCACTTTCGGATAGGCCTTCCATTTTAAAGAATATATAACCGCTGTTCCAACTCCAATACATGCCATCCATGCCGCCGGAAGGGTCCAGCACACCGCTACGCTCGCTAACATCCGAAACACTACGCAGGCTGTCTACGCCAAGGGTGAAGGTAAGGGAGCTGTAATCGCCCTCCGGAGCCTGTACCACGGCTTTTTGCGATTCCTCATCGCCTTCCTTTATCAGGAAGTAACTTTCGGCCTGGGGCACGGTGTACAGGGTGCCGTCCGATTTCTGTAGTTGTATATTGCTGATAAAATATTGCAGGGTACTGATGGAAAAGCTTTCTCCTGAGGTGTTTGTATAAGTTTCGGCATCCAGGTACAGGTTTTTGCCGCCAACAATATTATCGAATTCAATAGACAGGGGTGCCAGGTTGCCGGCGTTATAATCCGGTTCCTTTTTTTCTTTTTTACAGGCAGACAGGAGGCAGGCGGGGATCAGCGCAAGAGCGGCTATTTTATTTGTGAATTTCATTTTTGTGTTGTTTTAGATATAAGTTGGACTGTTCAACCGGCGACATCGGTTGAAATAGGTTGAAAGTTAGAATTGCGGCAAGTGTTTGTGCTATAAAGAATACCTCTTGCGTTTATAAAAACCAGTACCGAAAGGGTAGCCTAAGGCACGCCCTTTCAAGGCGATAATGCCTCGCAATAGACTATGTCTGACCCTTCTCTATTCTGTTGTACAGCGGAACTGTTCTATTGCCCGTGTTGACTAATAGATACAACAGAGCAGGGTGTATTTCCATCATTCAGGAAGTACAGGCATAGCCTGATGCAATCCGTTAATACGAATCTACAGGTAGCGCAATGCAGCACAGTATATGATCTATGCGCGGTTGGGTGGGTGGAATAAAGAGGTCGTGTAATCTGCGGTATGCCCTATGCGCAATGGTACGGGCTCCTTTTCCTGGCGGACAGGAAAGAACTGCGGCGCAGAAAAGCCCGCGGTTTGTATTGCGTAAGCTTCAGAATATTTAAAGGTTTTAAGCGGGTCTTTTTGATCCTTGCTTTCCTGTTCTTTCACTTTTTTATCCATCTGGCATTTACCGTTACAATGCATTTGAGGCCTGGCTTTATTCTCGCAGTGCTCTTCGTACATTTCGGTATGGGTCAGGTAACTTACCAGGATAATTCCCCTGTTCATTGTTTGCAGAAACAAAGCCAGTGTGAGTAGTAGTATGAGGGGAATCCTGAACATGATCTCCGGATGGGAACACAAAGGTAGGGGTTTTGTCAGACAAACTTTTAAAATTGTTTTAAGGGAATGATGGATGGCAGTTTAAGAATTCTATGGGCCTGTAACATTTTTATTGTGTTACGGTTTTGACTTTTAACTGCTAACATTACATCTAGTGGGAAGGGGACACATCGTCGACCTGTAGGGCAGGAAGCCGGGGAGACAGGCAAAGCAAAAAGGGCGGCATTAGGCTGTAGCCAAGATGGCTGCTTTCGCAGATACTTAGGGTCTTCTATTAAACTCAATTGGGGTGTATTTCCCAATGTAGTTAAAGTATTCGCTATATAGAGTTAGATGATCAGGAACGATACAAATGCTCCTTTAAATAGGGTCTGCTGTTAAACTCAATTGGGTGCATCCCCCGATGTAGTTAAAGTATTCGCTATATGGAGTTAGATGATCAGGAAAGATACAAGTGCTCCTTTAAATAAGCCTGGAAGGCTTACCTGTTCATAACCGCGGATGAAATCCGCGGCAAAGAGATCGTTGGAC
>JBEBWN010000315.1:0-5168 GCA_040392235.1 Taibaiella helva
AAATTGTACAGTATGCCGTCCGGCGAAAAAAGCATATTTTTTTGTGCCAGTGCACTATAACCGGGGATTAGCACCTGCAAAATTCCTTCCGCCTTACGGTAATATGTTGCAGGATTATTATTAAATGCCTCCGGGCCATCATTAAAATAGGTACGGCAGAAGCCTGTGATATCTGCATCGGCTAATGAACTATCAGGAAGCCTATAGGCCTCTACACCCTTTTTACCAATGATAACAGTGAAACTCCCCCCCCACTCATTAATTAACCAGCCTACAACATCTCTATCCTGCGTCAGTTTTTGCAAACCTGTTCTAAATGAATCGTAATCTGGACTGCGAAATGCCCGCTCGAAATAGCGCTCCGACAAGTTAAACTCAAATGCAATCCGCTGAGCCTCCATCTCTAAAGCATGGCGCTTTACAGAATCACTTTCTTCTGATAAAGCTCCCCATAAATAACGGAGATCCTTACGGGCATTTTGTAGGGTTGCCTGGTTTGTATCCTGCAGCCAATAGCCCGTCCGGTCAATCTCCATAAGCAACTGCCGGCCCTTGGAAAGCTCCATACACCAAAGCATCTGGATAGCCACAGAACCCTTATCCGTGCTCGATGTTATGGTGTACAACTGCCATAATCTATTCAGCGCTTCTTTCACCAGTTCGCGATTATTCCTGGAATTAAGGTAATTGCTCTCTTTACTGACAATAGACTGTTGTACCAGGTAATCGTTCTCAATAGCTCTTACATAAAAAAAACAAGCAGAATCTACCCAGTTTTTTTCCCAATAACATCGCGCCCGGCCTAATAAGGCATCTGTAATGGTATTATCCGCAAACAAAAACCCTTCCGCATGTCCTAGCAAGTTACTCACCTGTACAAAATCGGCGAGAGCGCTGTCCATAAGTCCCTTTTCGAATAAAAGCCCTCCCCTTTGTGCATAGAATTTGGCTTTTTCCCGGTTGTGAGAACCGGGGTATTGCTGTTCCGTAAGCGCAACAGCTTTAGTAGCCGATTGAAATGCGAGCGACCAGTTGCCTCTCTTCTTAGCTATTTCACTTTGCAATACTAGAGAAGCCGCAAACCAAATAGCCGTATCTCCACCGTGAGGCTCCCCTGCGAATAGTGAAACAGCTTCACTATTATAGTGAACGGCACTATCATACTGCTTCATCAGCAGATAACTCTTGGCCATTTCATTATACAGCCGTGCCCTTACAATGTCGGTCTGACTAGTTTCAGCTAGTCCCCGGCGACAAACGACTAAGACACTATCATACCAACCCATCTGATAAAAGGTAATAGCCTGATTGCCGTACAGTGCTGGAAGGATGTCTATTCGCTTTTCCTCGTAAGCTCTGACTATGGCCAGGTTCTGTAATATCGCAGCTTTCTCAAAATCTCCGGTGATAGTATACAAACTTCCCAAGGGCTTCGCTATATAGTCATAAAAGTCGATGTCATACAACTTATATTCCTTATAGTAAGCCAAGCCTTGTTCATAGTAGCGTATAGACGACAATACACTCCCATGTTCACGCAATAAATAAGCGGTATTCAGTAGAAGATATAAATACATCTCCCTTCCCCCTTTTGTACGCGGAAGAACCCGTACACTATTCAAAAAAGAATCAGGATTTTGCAAGCAACTATCCGGCTGATCATAAATGACATCAATAAGCCTGGATATGTCTTTAATAATGCTCTCCTCATCAACTACGGGCCTGGCAATATTTTGTTTCGGCTGAGGACTTTTGATATCGCCGCAAGCCGATAATATAGCCGGGATTGCTGTTAACATCAAAAGATGAAAAATGACTTTGTTCATTTGTCGAAATATTCATTAAGACAATATCTTCCATGTGCGCATATTACCACTTATGCTACTTCAGAAGTCTCTCTGCTAAAACCGCCATGCAGCATAAAGGTTCAGAAATTGCCCCTGCCGTCCTCCGTATAAATAACGCAATCCCAACGCAGGGCCAAGATATACTTTTCCCACATTAACATCAATAAAAGGTTGAATACCAAAATTGCGATCACCGCTTTTACCTTCGCTAACCAAAAGCGGGCGGGAAACCATAGTATCACGGGCAGCCCCCATAAGATAATACACATTATGTTCGCTGGCCTCCGTATTGATATCTATTTTCCCCAACAATCCGGCGCCGACCGAAATATACTCGTTGATATTATACCGCACTTGCAATGGTACGATCTTTAATTGAACATACTTTTCTGCAAACAACCGGTCATACTGTACATATCCGTAATAACGTCCATCTATCTGAATCTCACCTTTCTCGTCAACCCCATTTATTGCTGCTTCCCTTTGCCATGTATTCATATAAAACTCGACCTGCAGGTAAGGTCTTCGGTAGGGGGCCAGCGGAGCTAACCCTATGCCCACCATCCAACTGCTCCGGTCTTTCAACACTGTCATACCGTCCTTAGCCTGCGGCGATGCCAGGATACTATGCCAGCCGGCAAACACAATGGGCGAAAGCGATTTTACAAACCTGCCGGTCGCATAATTTGTGGTAATCGGGTCATTTTTATCAAAGAATATTTGCGTACAGCCTTTGAATGCCCTGTTGGGTAGCCGTTTGGCAGGTTTAATGGTGAATTGAATAAAGCCTTTTGTACTATCCTTATCCGAAATATCTTCAGCCTTTGACCCCGGCAGACTTATATCCTTAAAATAAAAAACAAGCGTATCTTTCTTTATATCATACCTCCAGCAACCTTTTGATGTCTCCTATGCACAAGGAACACAACGGGGATATAAATGGAGCAGTTCAAACGACTCCCCCTTCATATTAGGTGGAAGCCTTACTTCCAGCTTTATATTCTTTGCATCCCCCTCCCCATCGTTTTGAAACTGTACCTTATACTTCAGCTTCTTTTTCCGATTTGTTGTTCTATAAGCCAGCCGGGCCTGTTTCAACGACATTTTATTAGGATCGTGAGATGCTACAATCGGTATATCCAGCTGATGCACAACAGTAGTTCCATGTTCTGGTACATATATACCGGTAACCGTAATCAAAGCGTTGGTATCTTTAAGCATTTGCTCCGTTATGTCCAGGTTAATAAGGCTGAACTGCGCGGTATCCGCCTGAGTTAAAACTTCATAGGCCGTAACAGTTTTATAACTGCTATACAAATTTGAAAAATAACCCACAGCCTCCTCTGTAGTAAATACCCTATCTTGCCTGTTACCATAGTCCGGGCTGCCACTTTGGGTAATGATTACTTTGTGTACCGAGGCCCATAAAGGTTGCATATCCAAAGCGTCTTTTTCTAAAACCTTCTCGCCGTTGTAAGTGGTTTGCCCCCTGTAGAGAAAACCCGGTGGCCCGTATACTTTTTCATTCGTTAACAGGATAATCTTTCCCTTTCCCGACACCGGAGTTTTTATGCCCGCAACAACAACCATATCTTCACCTGGCAGGGCATCAGCATTTTTGCTTAGCTGAAAAATACCATTAGCGGAAAAAAAGCCGCGTTCAGCAGTCGAAGCGGGTTGATTATTGACCAGTACATTTTCCTTCACTTTTACCGGTTTTTTCGGGCGGGGCGGCCTGGGACCAAAATCGTAATTATTGGTCGCATACAAGCGCACGTCGTACATACCTTGAGAGCGGTAAATATGCTGTGGTGATTCGTCGGTACTAAAATGACCATCGCCAAAATCCCATAAATAAGTATAGAACGGCGCTCTTCCGCCGGGTATAGCCTGTAATACCGGAAGCTCAGGGCGGAAGGTAGTTACAGCCCCCGATTGGTGAACGCCAATTGAGCCACTTTCCATCATTGTTGTATCCTGGGCGGGCAAATAAACACAAGGACCCAACAGCAACAAAAGGGTAACTAACTTGCTTTTCATAAAATATTTTTTTTACTTGCGTAAAATAAGAAATTATACACGATTACTATAAGAGCCGATATGCATTCTGATCAAAAATATCTTACCTATCTGCAACAGAACGATCGCAAAGGTATCGAAGAAATATATCGCCTGTACGCACACAAGGTAGGCCGCATGATTGTAGCCAACCAAGGCACTATTGAAGACGCCGGAGACATTTTCCAGGAGGCCTTGATCGACATCTTAAAAAGATGCGCCGACACATCCTTTCAGCTCACATGCCCCTTTGAAGCCTATTTAATAGTGATTTGTAAGAGAAAATGGCTAAATCTCCTGAAGACGCAAAAAAAAGCACAGGTAACAAATATACCAGAACAGGTATTTACTAATAAGCAAGAAGAATGGAATGAAGCGGAGCGACTGGCCTTACAAACTGAACAGGAAACAACTATTATGCAGTTATTAGATAACCTTAGTCAATCTTGTAAAGACATAATTAAAGCCTGCATTCAAAACAGGCAACAGGAACAGATTGCAAAAAAAATGGGCATCAGCTATGCCTATCTCCGCAAAAAGAAGAGCGAATGTATGGCAGGTTTAGGGAAGCTGGTCAAGAAACACCCATTATTCAAATAATATCAACAGGACAATATGGACAACTATTTTGATAAAATCCAGGATTACATCGATGGCTTGCTATCTCCCGCAGATCGTAAAGATTTTGAAAGAGCGATGAACCTGAATAATGCACTGAAAGAAGAAACGTTGTTGCAACAAGAATTAAATCAGAATATCCGCAAACACCTGGAAGCTAACAAATTGGTTCCCGCCCTGACGGAAACACTACAACAACTTAATAAAGAATATTTTAAAGACAAACAAGTTCGTCGCTTACGTCCCTGGTTTCTTTCCGTTTCTGCCGCAGCATGCATTATTATTATTCTGCAGCTCAGCGGTGTATTTTTCACTACTCAATTCGATCAGTTACCTGAGTTGCCGAGCGCGGTAACACGGAGTAACGATACAGGAGCTATGCAACAAGAAAAAGCGGTAAAAGCTTTTAATAATAAAGATTACGCTGCGAGCACCAATATATGGGAACAATTAAACCAGGCAGATAATGGAACAGATGCTACGACAGTTTTCTATCTCTCTCTGAGTTACATTGGACAAAAAGAATATAACAAAGCGCTTCCACTACTGGAAAAAATTGCAAACGGCCCTTCCGTTTATAGGGAAGACGCCGCCTATTTCGCAGGATGGATCTATTATAAAAAAGAAAAACACGACCAATCCGCT
>JBEBWN010000316.1:0-5146 GCA_040392235.1 Taibaiella helva
TTAAGTTTAATTAAAAAATCACGCTAAACGGAGTTACCGCATCAGTATAAAAAATGTTACAGCAGTACCCTTCAGGACGGGCACCCTGATCACAACCGGGATATTATGGCTGCAATACACTACTTAACCCCAACCGGCTTACTCTATAATGAACTGCTGCAATACCTGATTGCCTACCTGTAAATGGTAATATCCTTTGCTTAATTTGCCTACCGGAATAAAAATGGTTTTCTGGCTTTTGATCACACCTTTGAGTACAGCCCGCCCTTCGCTGTCCGTGATCACAAAATTGTCGCCAACAGCCGCTCCTTCAGATAAAAACTCTACCAGCTTGTGCGTTGATTGTTCAAACACGATGGTGTTGTGCAGCAGGGGTAGCGCCCTGCCCAATTCTACGCCGTAAATGCTTTTGGCATCTGCCTGCCCGATGGATACGCCTATCATTACGCAAACCAACAAAAAAGTACTTTTTGTAATAGTTTTCACTTGGAAATATTTACTATGGGTTGTCAATATAGACTATTATGTAAAAACAATCCGATAGGCAAAGCAGTTATAAAAATGTGTGATACAATATGTTTTTTGCAAATATACAATAAGAGAAGAGTGATAGGAAGTAATATTTAGACATTTTGGGCAAATTTGACGACGAACGCTTATTTCTTGTTTGTCGAATACCTTCCGGCATTTGTCGAAAATTTTCACCGGACGACGAATGCTGCCCGTTTTCCTGATTTATAAGCTTAGTTTTGGCTCTGAAAATTACCCACAGACAATCCCGGCTGAATATATTGAAGAAGAAAAAGAAAAATTCGCTGCTCCGTCAGGAATTACGCCATCAGCGGCAAATGATTTTTGGAAAGAAACGCTACCTGTTCCACCTGCTGATCTGGATTACGGTAGCTATACTGGCCACTACGCAGACCGATGATCTGGCCACTGGTTTTAAATTGGGTACTTCTTCTGTTTCTACGCAAAAAACCGCCGGCGACAGCATTGTTATCCAGATCAAGCCCTTTAGCAAAAAGAAGGTAACCCAGAAACAGATCGTCACAACGATCCAGGAGCGTAGGGATATGCGCGATTTCCTGAAACACAATAATCTTTTGATTCCCATTGTTTTGGGCTCACTGGTAGCTGGCGTAATGGTCTATTTTTATCTCTTGTTTGTTATACCCTATGCACGGTACCGGAAGCAAAAACGGGTGTTGATCATCGGATTGCTGCTAAACGGATTCGTCTTTTTCATCGGTCTGTTTGTCACCGGTGTTATTATAGGATTTACCTCTGTGAGCAGCAGCTGGATTGATGAGAGCCTGGCGAAGACCATTGTGATCTATACCAGTCTTACGGCGGGATTTGCTGCTATTGTTACCAGCTACTTTTTTGCCATTTATTATTTTGTGGATCTTTACGATGAACAAACGTATCTAAACCGTTTCGAGGAGGTTTTTACCGATAAAGTACAGGCCGAGACGGCATTTTTAAAAATGCAGATCAATCCTCATTTCCTTTTTAATACGCTCAATAATATTTATGCGCTGAGCCTGGGCAAGCCCCGTGATGCTGCCGATATTACCCGCCAGCTTAAGGAGCTGGTTGCCTATATGCTGAACGATTGTGCACAGGAATTTGTGCCACTCTGCGGCGAAATCCGTTTTCTGGAGAACTATATTGCGTTGGAAAAACTACGTAATCAAAAAGACAATGCTTTTATCAAACTGAATGTACACGGCGCGATACAAGACCAGCAAATAGCACCCTTGCTACTCATTAATTTTATTGAGAATGCCTTTAAGCATGGCGTGAAATCAGGTCTTGAGCATGCTTATGTTAAGATAGACCTGCACATAAACGGCCAGGAACTGCTCATGTCCGTGATCAACAGTAAGCCCAGCCGCGAAGGGATAGGTGGTATGGAAGTGAAACAGGATGGTGGTATCGGTATCAAAAATGTAAAAAGGCGCCTGGAGATTCTATATCCCCGGAAGCATAAACTGAAGATAACCGAGAGCAACGAGAAGTACACCGTATATTTATTTATCAATCTTTAATGTATGCTGCACGACTATATCCAGCATCAGCTATTACAGAAGAACAGGGGCGTCTACTTTAAAAAGGGTAAATGGCTTATTCATGTATTCGGTTTTTTTATGCTATGGCTGTTGGCCGCTTTCAAGCTGAAGGAAAATAATGAAGGAGCGTACCTGACCGGTAATATGTTATGGGCGGCATTCTGGACGATGCTTCCTTTCATGACCTTTTTCTATATCTACTGTCTTTATCTGATACCCTTTTGTTTCAAACGCAACTTATACGCGCGTTTCTGGACCATCCTGGTGGTGTTGCTGTTAATATTTCCCTGGATCGGTATCCTGTTCCGGGTCATACTGGAGCCTTATTTTGAGGTATTACGTACAGATCGTTCACAATTATCCCTTTTCTCATTTGTATTGCAGACCTACGGCAGCTTCCTGGCGAGTTTCACCGGTTTTACCTCGTTGCTCTATATTATGGAATTGCTGGAGCACATCAGGACCTCCAAAGAAATACAAAGCCATACACGGCAAATGGCCGTAACCGAACTTCATTTGCTAAAGACGAATATGAATTCAGATTTCATGGTTCGGTCACTCGATGGTATTATTCAATTGGCGGAACAGGGAGATGGCCATGCCCCGGAAGCCATAGTGCATTTTTCCGATATATTACGGTATCGCCTGTACCGTAGCAACAAAAACTGGGTGGCCTTACAGGAAGAGTTGGAACATATGGCTAACCTGTTTGCTTTTCAAAATAGTATACATCCCGGCGAGGACAAGGCCCTATTGGAGGTAGAGGGCGAACCTGCACTTCAATTTGTTATTCCCCTGAGCCTGATAACGATTGCAGAACCTCTATTTACTACCTACCAGACAGAGCAAGACTGGTCGCTACTCGTCTATATACTTATAGAAGAGAAGGAGATGCAGATAGCTATAGAATTAACGACAGATGACGGGAGTACCGCGCAGAAATTGGAAACAATTAAAGAAAGACTGTACCGGTTGTGGAATTCAGAACTTATCTTTACGGTAGAAACTGACAAAAATAACTATAGCGTACGGACATGCATACCGATTCTTACCAACTCAACTGCCTCATCGTAGACGATGAACCGCTGGCGCAGGAAGTATTGGCCACTCATATCGCAAAAATTCCGGCTCTGCAATTGGTGCAACGCTGCAATAATGCTATGGAAGCCTTTGAGGCCCTGCACAAGAACAGGATAGATCTTATTTTTCTGGATATCAATATGCCCGTTGTAAGCGGTTTGAGTTTCCTGCGCTCTCTTAAAGATCCACCGGCTGTTATCTTAACCACAGCCTACACCGAATATGCTCTGGATGGTTATGAACTGGATGTTGTCGACTACCTGTTGAAACCCATACCTTTTGACCGTTTTTACAAAGCTGTAAAAAAAGTTATGCAACAGGCGGCACATAATGGTAAAAACCTGGCGCCCCTGGCCACGGAAGAAGTATAGACAGGAAGCGGGCCCGCTGCGCCCTCTTTACCAGGAAAAAGCTACTTCTTTGTAAAAGCCAATGGCAAATTGGTAAAGATCAATTATGCCGATATTCGCTATATAGAAGGTATGAAAGATTACCTGAAAATCTATACGCTGCAGCAGGTTATCGTCACGCATTACACTATGAAGGCTATGGAGGAGCAGTTGCCTTCCGACAAATTTATCAGGGTGCACAAATCTTATATCATTGCCCTTAATGCTATAAAATCTATAGACGGAAATATTATCCACCTGGATATGGATAAAGCGGAAATTCCCCTGGGAAGCAGCTATAAGGAAAATTTGCTGTTAGCGGTATCGGGAGGGTAGGGAAGTGTTTAGCGGCAACAAGCCTGAAAGCAGCGCCTGAAAGCCAGATGGAACCTGTATGTTATTGCTGATTTAAGCGACAATGGTTTCAGCGTTGCGTTTTTATACGGGAAACAATTCAATAGCGGTATCCCGGCATATATGTGTTAATCATTTTTTATCAGAATGCGTACTATCAGGAAATGCTATAGCCTTTTCTTTTTCATGATTGCTGCTTTATTATCCGGTTGCGAAGAGGAACCCTCTGTCGCTCAGCATAGGGCTAGTAGTCAGCTACCGGCTTCCGGTACGGAAGCTTTATATAAGGTAACAAAGGACTATTTCGCCCTGAAGGACCTGTTAGTATCGGGCCAAAGCGAGGCATTGGAGCAGCAGGTTATAGCTTTGCGGCAAAAGCTGGTATTGTTGCAGCAAAAACTGTCTCCTATGATCGATACCGCTTCAAGCCTTTCCTGGGCAGGAAAGCTTCGTATAGACCTGGATAGCATGTTATGCTATTGCGATGCCATGCAGCTGGCCGGCGACAAATCCTGCGAACGGGAGCGCGTTTATTTTGCTTCCTTCTCCCGGAACCTGGACGCCCTTTTTTCAAAAGTCCGGTTCAAAACCGGTGGTATATACCGCATTTCCTGCCCCATGGCGCTAAACGAAGGGGGCGCTATCTGGTTTAGCAACACGGCCAGGGTCCGCAATCCCTATTTCGGCAAAAAGATGCTGTACTGCGGCATTATTACCGATACACTCTAACTTTGCCCCGGTCTTATTATGCCGGGATGGTAGGGCTTTTAAAACGAAACTTATTCAGAATCTACCCTATAGCCTTACCCGGCAGTACCGGCGCCTTACTCTTGCAGTCCCCTTACCGGCCGGCATAAGTAACAGCACAAAAAGGGTTTCCCCCAAAACGGGCTAAATATGGTATCTTTGTGACGTGCAGACGCAATATTTCCTGATAAGAATGTATTGATATGAAACGATTACATACCGATTACCGCCTGGTGGGCGGCGCCGCCTTTGGAGGCTGGATATTAGCCATGCTGATAATGCAATTACCCCAACTGGTAACACAGCCTTTATTCTGGGAAATCACTTTCTACGCGCTGTTGCTCGCTATGGGCATACTATTGCTTAGTCTTTATTATAATACGGTCCGCATAGGCTCTGCAAGCCTCCCCGCGAAAATAGAATGATGCTGATCCCTTTTGGAAAGGCAACAACCGGAAGCGTTTCCCGGTCTGTAAATTATTGTGGCGGCGCCTGCTAGCA
>JBEBWN010000317.1:0-5141 GCA_040392235.1 Taibaiella helva
TATTGATCATCCGGATCTTGTGTAGTTCACTGATGTTGTTGATCGCATTTTCGATCCGTGCAAAAGCGCTTTCTCCTTTTACCACGTAGTCGTATGCGCCATATTTCATTGTGTCTACAGCGACTTCTATTTTATCTTGTCCGGAAAGCACAATAACCTGGCTGTCGGGGTATTCATCTTTCATTTTCTTTAGAATTTCCACACCATTTTTTGCATCCTTTTTATGTGCATTGAGATGATAATCCAATACAATAATCTGAGGGCCCAGATGCATATTCTGTAAAGCCTCTTCTCCGTTATCAAATATTTTAATATCGAATAAAAACCGTTCATTGAGATAATCCTTCAGCATTTCATTCTGAATAGGCTCATCGTCGACTAAAAAAAGATAACGTTTGGTATTGTTCGCCATGTAAAAGATGTGGTTTTTTTAATTATGTGCGAAAGGTAATCATTGTTTTTGATTTGTCAAAGCAAGCTGTTGCAATTCTTGATGCAACTCTGCAAAAGCTTTATTGCAGAGCAGGCTCAGATGATCTACCAACCGGGGCAAGCGGTCCTGGTGTGCTTCCTGGCCGGCAATCTGCTCTACCAGGAAGATATTGCTTACTTCCTCCTTTACGCCCATATAAGAAAGTTGCGGTTTCAGTGAATGCGCGGCAATTCTTAAAGTTTCATAATCCTTTTCTTCAAGCGCCTGGACAATTTTCTTGAGCAGTTCGGGCCCGTTAACCAAAAACATATTGATATATTTTTGTTGCTTGTCCGGATTGCCGCCTGTGAATTGTTTTAAGAAGTTCATATCCGTAACCTGGTCGGGTAGGGGCTTCATAGATACCGTTTCCCTGGTTTTCCCGCTGCTGCCGGCATGCTGGTCGGTTTTGGGTTGCAGTACCGAAAGCATTTTCAATAACAGGTCGTCCGTTTGAAAGGGTTTGGATATATAGGCGTTCATGCCTGCATCCAGGTAGCGTTGCACATCTTCCTGCAGCACATTAGCAGTCATTGCTATAATGTGTATGTCTTTTTTGCCCTCCGGCATGCGGTTGCGTATAAAACGGGTGGCGTCCACTCCATTCATTACCGGCATTAAAATATCCATCAGAATCAGATCATAATCATTTTCCCTCACTTTTTCCAACGCTATTTCGCCATTTTCTGCTATATCTATACGAATGTCCGGCAATAATCTCTTTAGCGTATCTTCGGCTACCATCCTGTTAAACTCGTTATCCTCCACCAGCAGAATAGAAAGATTCCGCAATTGTTCATACATTTCCTGGGTAATATGATCCTGTCTTTCGGGTGCACTCTGTTCCCTGGCTATTTGTAAGGGGACGGTAACGGTGAAGACAGTGCCCTTCTCCGGTTTGCTTTCTACACTGATATGGCCATTCATCAGGTCAACCAATTGTTTGGATATGGTCAGCCCAAGACCGGTACCGCCAAATTTCCGGGCTGTATCTGTTCCGGCCTGTGTAAAACTTTCAAATATTTTCTCTACATATTCTTCCGAAATGCCAATGCCGGTATCCGCAATCTGAAACTGGAGCACAAGCTTTTCATCTTCTCTTTGTAGTTCATCGCAAAAGAGGCCTATGTATCCCTTGTCGGTAAATTTAATGGCATTGCTGATCAGGTTAATTAAGATCTGGTTGAGGCGGGTAGGGTCTCCAATCAGGCGATCAGGTATGGCTGGATCAATATGCAGCCTGAATTCCAGTTTTTTCTGCTCTGCCTTCAAAAGCATGATTTCGTGAACACTGTTGATCAGGTCCTGGAGCGAAAAATCTATTTGTTCAATAACGATCTTACCGGCCTCTATTTTAGCCAGGTCCAGTATGTCGTTAATAATAACCAGTAAGTTATCGGCCGATTGTTTAATGGCATTCAGGTATTTAAGCTGGTCTTCCCGCGGATCGGTATCGAGCAGCAGCCTTGTTATGCCTACAATGGCATTCATTGGCGTTCTGATTTCGTGGCTCATATTAGCCATGAATTGTTGCTTTAAATGCGCCGTCCGTTCGGCAACTTCCTTTTCCTTTTTGGCTACTTCTATCTGGTTCTTTATCTGCAGGTTTCTCAGCTTGTTTAAAGTAGCTTGCTGAAAGATCTCTTCCTTGAGTTTTTCATAGGCTTTCAGGTGGGAAAACGCCTTGGGTATATTGCCCAGCTGGTCGTAAAGATCGGCCAGGAACTCGTGAATACTCATCAGGTCGTGCCGCCGCAGGGAGTCTTTGGCCAGCTCGTAAGCCTGTTCCAGATAGGTTAGTGCTTCATCCGGATTACCCAGATGTAACTGGAGCCTGCCCATATAATACTGTGCCACAATTTCGGCTTCCGGGTTCTCTAGTTCCTGGGCTTGCCGCAATGCCCGGCTTAGGTAAGTACTGGCCTTATCGAAGTCATGTAACCTGTAATATACTTTACCTACACCGCTATCGGCAAGAGACCGGCCCTGGGTATCCTCTTCGGTAAGCTCCTGGTTCTTTTTAAAATATTTAAGGGCTTCATCAAAATAGTTCTTTTTGAAATAAATATCGCCCAGGGTATTGTAGATACTTACCAGCCGGGCATTATCGTTATACTTTTCAAAAATGGGTTGGCATTTTAGGGCATATTCCAACGCGGTATCATAGTCGCCAAGGTCATAATACAGGTTCGAAATATTGGTCAGGTTAATGGTCAGGTTGAGCTCGTTGTTCAGCGCCTCGTTTATCTCTAAAGCTGCTTCAAAATCCCTCAGGGCGCTATCGATATCGCCCAATCCGCGGTATATCCGCCCGAAGTTGTTTAGTACTTTAGCTTCCAGGGTTTTGTCCTGGATCTCGCGCGCAATGCCGAAGGCTTCGGTAAGTTCGTCCAGACCATCCTCGTATTCACCCAGTAGCCAGTAGCATGCTCCTTTGTGGTTTAAACCGTTTCCTATACCGGCATGATAGTTAATTTCCTGTGATCTTTCTATGATCTCTTCGGCCATAACCATGGCTTTTTCCGGCTCGTCGTTCCTTACTTCCAGGGTCATGTCGACCAATAAATCTATTTTTTCCTTTTCTGTTTCGGCTTTCTGATAACGTCGTTCTAATTGTTGGTAGCGTTTGGTGTCCATAGTTTGTACGTAAAAACAGGTTGAAGGTAAATAAAAAAAAAGGGTATTCGGCCATGGTAAGGACTAACTTTATGCGAATCTTTACCCCGGTAAAAAGCGGGCATATAGCTCATGCCGGCATTCAGAAAATATTCCTGGAAAGATAGTTGTATTTTGTTTTATGTACGCGACTAACAACTTATTCACTATAATTTATTACCCATTGCTTATTTTTACGGCTCATTAAAACGTAATAGTGATATGGCCCAATTCAACGATGCTTCCAGTTCAAACATTCAGGCATCCAAAGCAAGAAAAGGTTTTGGATATTACTTGCTCCAATGCGTACGGGTATTTGTAGGAATATTGTTCATCTTCTCCGGTTTGATCAAGGCCAATGATCCTTCGGGCCTGGCTTATAAGATGGGGGAATTTTTCGAAGTATGGGGCGTTACTTTTCTGACGCCATATGCCCTGACCCTGTCGATCACGATGATCGTGTTTGAAATCATGGCTGGTATTGCTTTGCTGCTGGGTTATGCTTTCCGGCTGTTCTCCTTTTTGTTACTACTGTTAATGATCTTTTTCACCTTCCTGACGGCTTATGCGGTATTTTCCGGTAAGATAAAGGAATGTGGCTGTTTCGGTGATTGTATCCCGCTGACCGCCATGCAAAGCTTTATTAAAGATATTGTATTGCTGGTTCTGGTCATCATTTTATTTGCTGCACGAAAACATATACCTGCTTTATTTACCCGGCCTGTTAATACTTCGCTGATGATATTAGCTTTATTCGGATCGGTGTTTGTGCAATGGTATGCGCTGGAGCATCTGCCCTACGTAGATTGCCTGGCTTATAAAAAAGGGAATAATATATGGCAAAAAATGCAGGCTCCGCCTGGCTCTGTGCCCGATGTGTATGAAACCGTTTATGTGTTGGAAAACCTGAAGACGGGCGAAAAGAAGAAAATGACCGATAAAGAGTACCTGAGCTCCGGTATCTGGGAAGATACGCTCAATTGGGCTGTTTCCGGAGATCCTGTGACAGAGCTGGTTAAAAAAGGAAATGCTACACCCGAAATATTAGATTTCAGTGTAACCGATTATGAAGGCAACGATTATACTGAAACTTTATTGAAAGAGCCCGGGTATAATTTCCTGTTGTTCGTAAAAGATGCCTCGAAGGCATCTACCAAGAACATGGACCGTTTGCGTAAACTGTTCGATAAATGCGAGAAAAACAATGTTGGCTTCTACTTGCTTTCTGCCAACGCGCAAGCCGAAACAGAACAGTTTATTGCAAAGAATAAGCTGAATATTTATCATTTTATCATTGACGCCACCGTTTGTAAGACCGCCATGCGTTCTGACCCGGGTTTGATGTTAATTAAAGGAGGAACGGTTATCGGCAAATGGAGTTATAATGATTTTCCTTCTGACTTCGAGTTTGTAGGTGAGAAAATGAAGATAAAGAGGTAAGAAAAGGTAATGTTTGCATTAATTTAAGAGAACAGAGGCAAACCAAAGCAATGAAGATGTGTTTATATATGTGTAACCAAATAAATATAAACTATGTCTGGTCTGCTTTATTTAATTGCCATTATTCTTATTATAGGATGGATTCTCGGATTTTTTGTTTTTCATGCCGGAGGCCTGATCCATATACTACTTGTTATAGCCGTAATTGCTGTGCTACTTCGCCTCATAAGGGGCGATAAGGTATAGCGCGGTTACCGGATCAGTAAACCTGATTGCTTGCGGGCACAATTTTTTTAAGTATCTTAAAAGAACAGCTTACCAGGTAGCCAACGACTGGTACAGCGAAAAAAAGAGGCCACCAGGTGGCCTCTTTTTTTCGCGCGGGCTGTTGAAAAAGTTAAAAAGGCAAATCACCAATTGGCCGGACAACTCGGACGGGGGACTACGGTATGCGATTTGATCTATGTGTCCTTTCCAAAAATAGCGCCCCGGCTTTTGAAGGCCGGGGCGCTCTTTTTTTGCTTAAGGTAATACTGTAAGCAGAACTCTTCCTGATTGATTATTGAACGTTAAT
>JBEBWN010000318.1:0-5129 GCA_040392235.1 Taibaiella helva
ACAAAATTATGAAAATCAATTACATGAACCAACTCTTTAAATGCGATTGCCGTGGCGGAGTGAAATATACGCCTTGCAATATTGGGAGCACCTTAAGCGGAAACATGTATACAATTTATTGTAACCATGCCGTCAATCCAGACGCTTACTTCATTTCGCCAAAAGGCGCCTGGTAAAATGCTTATAATAACCGGTAATAGCAGCAGAGCTGCAACCAGATGATTTATATGCGGCTGAGTTCCTCTATCGACTGTTTTGCTGCTGTTAAGGTTGCGTCTATATCTGCGGAATGCAATGCATTACTTAAAAACCATGTTTCAAAAGCTGAGGGTGGTAAATAGACTCCCCTTCCCAGCATCGCATGAAAAAATTTATTAAACCGGGCAACATTTGATCTTTGCACGTCCTCAAAACAGTTGATATCATGATCACTAAAAAAGACGCTGATCATGCTCCCTACCCGGTGAATACGGTGGGGTATTCCGGCTTTGATCAGCATATTGCCCAACTCCAGCTTCAAAGTTGCAGATTTCTGCTCCAGCTCAGTATAAATTGACGTGTTATTTTTTAAGGTGGACAGCAGGGTATAGCCGGCAATCATTGCCAACGGGTTTCCGCTTAAGGTGCCCGCCTGGTATACCTTACCCAAAGGAGCAACATGCTCCATAATAGCCCTTTTCCCACCAAAGGCCCCTACAGGAAGGCCACCTCCAACGATTTTCCCGAAAGTAACGAGGTCGGCGGGGATGCCAAATAACTCCTGTGCACCGCCTTGTGCTAGCCTGAATCCTGTCATTACCTCGTCAAAGATCAATAGTATATTATCCCGGTCGCAAATTTGCCGCAGGCCCTGTAAAAAATCCGGTTGTGGCGGAACACATCCCATATTACCGGCCACCGGTTCTACAATAATAGCTGCAATTTCATCTTTATTCGATTGAACGGCTTTCCGGACCGATTCCAGATCATTATATATACAGCTAATGGTATCGCCCGATACCTTCGCCGGTATGCCTGGTACTTCCTGTATGTCAAACGTGGCCAAACCACTTCCGGCCTTAACCAGGAAGCTGTCCGCATGACCATGATAACAACCTTCGAACTTGATAAACTTATTCCGGCCGGTATATCCCCTGGCCAGACGTAAGGCACTCATACATGCCTCAGTTCCGCTATTTACCATTCGAACCATATCCAGGCCCGGAACCATACTTTTCAACAGCTCCGCCATTTCTAGTTCCAACAGGGTCGGCGCACCAAAAGAAGTGGAGGTGATGGCCTTTTCCCTTATGGCTTCCGTTACCGGAGTATAGGCATGGCCTAATATCATTGGCCCCCAGGAATTGATGTAGTCAATATATCGATTACCATCAATATCCCAGAGATAAGCGCCTGCTGCTCGCTCCATAAACAGCGGCGTGCCACCGACGCTTTTAAAAGCACGCACAGGAGAATTTACACCTCCGGGTATACTATCCTGGGCACGCTCAAAGGCCTCCCGACTACTCATATAAGAATAGGACATAGCAAAAACGAAACTGTTAATTGAATACTAAGAAAATTTATTGATCAACAGGGCGGCTTCCTTCGCAAAATAGGTAGCGGTCAAGCTAGCCCCCGCCCTTTTAATGGCCGTAAGTGATTCCAGCACAGCAGCGCTTTCATTTAACCATCCCATCGTAGCGGCCGCTTTTATCATGGCATATTCTCCACTCACCTGGTAAGCACTAACCGGTACATGCACCTGATTTTTTACTTCCCTGATGATATCCAGATAGGCCATAGCAGGTTTTACCATGACAATATCGGCGCCTTCTTCAATATCCATCAAGGTTTCTTTAATCGCCTCCTCCCTATTGGCATAATCCATCTGGTAAGTCTTCTTATCGCCAAATCCCGGTGCGCTATCCAAAGCATCCCGGAAAGGACCATAAAAACAAGATGCATATTTTGCGCTATAACTCATTATACCTACTTCCTGGTATTGGTGTTCCTCCAGTACCCTCCTTATTGCCTTAATTCTTCCGTCCATCATATCGCTCGGTGCAACAAAATCGGCCCCCGCGGCAGCATGGCTCAAGCTCATCCGTACTAAAGCTTCTACGGTTTCATCGTTTACGATCCGGCCTTCGCGCACAATACCGTCATGTCCATATTCCGAATAAGGATCAAGAGCCACATCCGTCATAACAACCATTTCCGGGACTGCATCTTTAATAGCACGAATGGCATTCTGCATGAGCCCGTTGGTATTCCAGGCTTCACGTCCCGTATTATCTTTTAACTGATCAGCACATTTCACAAAAAGAAGCACCGAACGAATACCCAAATCCCACAATACCTTTACTTCCGCAATTGTTCTATCTATCGACCTTCGGTAATAACCAGGCATAGAAGGTATTTCCTGGCAATACTCTTCCCCTTCGTTCAGAAACAAGGGTGCTATAAAATCTGCTGGCGCCAACCTGGTTTCTGCCACCATACTTCTTATAGAAGCGTTGGCCCGCAAAATGCGGTTTCTCCGTTGTAAATACATAAGCTATTCGTTTCTGGTATTTAAGCTATATCCAATCCTCCGGGTGATTACACACCGTCATTAAGCGTGCTTCTTCAGTGCCCGCCGCAGGCTGGTAATCATAGTCAAAGCGTACTGTTGGCGGCAAACTCATTAGTATACTTTCAATCCGCCCGTCTGTTTTTAATCCGAATAAAGTGCCCCGGTCATGTATTAAATTAAATTCTACATAACGTCCTCTCCTTATTTCCTGCCAATATTTATGTTGCTCCGTCCATTCCGTATCGCGTCTTTTACGCACTATGGGCAAATAAGCCTCCGCAAATGCATCGCTATTAGCCTTCTGAAAGGTAAACCATTTCTGCCAGGCGGCCTCATTTTCCGGCTTGAGGTGTTCATAAAAGACGCCGCCAATGCCACGCGCCTCATCGCCCCGGTGTTTATTCCGGAAATAGTGGTCGCATTGCTTTTTAAATGTACTATACAGGTCATCGCCAAAAGGATCGATCGCATTTTTCAATGTTTGATGAAAATGACGGGCATCTTCCTCGAATAAATAATAAGGTGTCAAATCTGTTCCTCCGCCGAACCAGCAATCGCTTATCTGGCCATCCCTATCATATATCTCGAAATACCGCCAGTTGGCGTGAATAGTCGGGACAAAGGGATTTACCGGATGCAAAACGAGACTTAGACCACTGGCAAACCAGGTAGCGCCCTCTATATGCAATGCACTACGCATGACATCGGTAACTGGCCCATATACCACAGAAGTGTTTACGCCACCTTTTTCCAACAGATTACCATTCGAAATAATACGTGTCTTTCCGCCCCCTCCCTCTTTCCGGCTCCACCGGTCTTCCCGGAAAACCGCCCCTCCGTCCTCATCTGCCAAAAGGCTGCATATATTATCCTGCAAAGACTGCACATAGGCTACCCACTTCAGCCCGGAAGCCGTCATACCTGCGTTGTCCTTCATTGAAACTGATATTCTTTTATGGTGTCGACAAAAACACGTGCATGATCTACGGGCACTTGCGGCAATATACCATGCCCGAGGTTGGCTATATACCGTTCCTTACCAAAGCCGGCTAACATTTTCTTCACTTCTTTGCGTATTTCCGGGATGGGCGATAGAAGCCTGGCCGGATCAAAATTCCCTTGCAGGGTAACATCTTTCCCGCCTTGTTCCCGGGCAAACGAAGCTGTTACACACCAATCTATACCTAAACCCTGCGCCCCCATTTCAGACAATTCCGGCAGTGCATACCAGGCGCCTTTTGCAAAAACAATTATGGGCGCCCTGTCTTTTACCGCCTCTACGATTTGTTGTATATACGGCGCGGCAAAAACACCGAAATCAGCCGGGCTTAAGAGGCCCGCCCAGCTGTCAAATAGCTGTACCACATCTGCACCGGCAACAATCTGTGCTTCCAGGTACTGTATAGTAGTATCCGTTATCATCTGCAACAAATGATGCGCGGCATCAGGATGCGCGTAACAAAATGCCTTAGCGCCGTCGAATGTTTTACTGCCCTCTCCCTGAACCATATAACACAGCAATGTCCAGGGTGCGCCGGCGAATCCGATAAGGGGAACGCGGCCGGCTAACTCCTTTTTGATCAGCTTTATGGCATCCGGTACATAATGCAAGCGATCCTGTATATCCGGTACCCTCAGCCGGTTTATATCCTCCCGGGTCCTGATGGGTTCTGGCAGCAATGGCCCCTTTTGTTCTATCAACTGTACCTCCATGCCCATGGCCTGCGGTACTACCAGGATATCAGAAAAAAGGATGGCAGCATCCACTCCTAAAATATCTACCGGCTGTAAAGTAATGGCGCAAGCCAGCTCAGGTTGCTGACAACGTTCAAAAAAACTGTATTTATTACGTAAGGCAATATATTCCGGTAAATAGCGGCCGGCCTGGCGCATCATCCAAACAGGGGGCCGCTCTACGTTCTCGCCGTGAAGGGCCCTCAATAAGAGGTCATTTTTCATTTTCGAAGTATGTGATCATTTTCTGTAATACCGCTTCCCGGCTATGCATATCACTCATTACTACCCGGGCGCTGGTATAGGCTTTCACTGCTGCCGCTGTAGTAGCGCCTATAGCAAAAAAAACAGTTTTTTCTGTAATTGTTTCGTTGGCTTTAAAAAAACTTTCTACTGCTCCCGGGCTAAAAAACAGGATGCCGCCATAGTGTTGTTTTATCAAGAACGGAGTTAAAACCGTTTCATAAACCACGATTTCATTCAATAGTCTTCCGGAAGTACGAAACAAACTAGGTAATTCATCCCTCCTCCTGTTTCCGCAAAAGAAATAAAAGGGAATATTAGATTCACTCATAATAAGAGCCCGGCCTAACTCACTGGCATCGCTGCCTTCATACACGAGCCTGGATAATGGCCAATGATTTAATATGGCTTTACGCGTAGCTCCGTTCAGACTGGCTATCTGCCACAACGAAGGAGCTGCTATGGCAGTGCTTACGGCCTTTACCGCATGAGCACTGGTAAATACAGCCATTAAAGTCTTCTGCGACAAGGCAGATAGCTCCATGCTCAAAATATCGTCCGATTTATATGCTATGCGGGTAAAGTCTATACAATC
>JBEBWN010000319.1:0-5101 GCA_040392235.1 Taibaiella helva
TCGGCCGCTATTAGCCCAAGTACATCCTTCTCTCTGGCCGTCAACTTTTTGCCGATACCATTAAGTGGCCTTTGTTTGGTTTCCAATATACCCTTCAAAAGCAAGTCTTTATCCCTGTTATCCAGGTAGATATTCCCTTCATACACCTGGCTAATGGCAGTTATCAAATTTTTCCTATTGGCCATTGTCTTCAGCAAATACCCGCGGCATCCCGCGCGCATCAATTCCACCAAAATAGGTGCGGAGTCGATTCCGGTAAGAATAATAATATACAAATCCGGGTATTCCGTCATCAGCTCCTTTGCCAACTCCATGCCCGATTTGTCGGGTAACTGTATATCTAACAACAAAACGTCGGGCAACCCCCTTTTTAATCCGCGGAGTAGCTCCTTACCGGTACTATAGCTGGCTATAACACTTATTTCCGGCGTATCACGTAAAGCGCTTTCGATACCCTCGGCCACCATAGGATGATCATCTGTTATAGCGACTCTAATCATATCAAATAAATTCAATCGTGCGTTAAGGTACAAAAAAGCACAAAAAAAACAAAGCTTTATCTCAGAGCAACTTACTGAACTCAAACTCCATGTAAAATGTTGTTGCCTGCCCGGTTTCACTCTTCACGTCCAGTATACCCTCTAAGGCGGCGATACGTTTTTTCACATTCTGCAATCCGCTGCCCTGGCTAAAAGCGAAACCGTTGCCCAGGCCAATACCGTTATCCTCTATGGTAATAGCGATACTGGTTGCGTGATGACTAATCTGGACTAAAAGCAATGTGGCACAGGAATGCTTGACTACATTGTGTATCAATTCCTGGACGATACGGTACAACGACAACTTTTTATCGCCATCCATAACGGTGTCCGGACCATAGGTTTCAAAGCAAACTTCCATTTTAGAAAAACGCTGTATTTGTTCACAAAACCTGCGCACGGCAGATTCCAGGCTGGCATGCTGAATGGCATCGGGCATAAGGTTATGTGCTGTAGCCCTTAGCTCCAGTGTAGCCTCATCCAGCTGATGGGCTATACGGTTTAAGGACACAGACTCCAGGCTCGGGTGTTCAGCATCCTGGAGCGCATTAATATTAAATTTTATAGACATCAATTGACTAACAATACCATCGTGTAATTCCCGGCCTACCCTGCCCCGCTCTTCTTCCTCTGCTTCCATTTTTGCCTTCAGCATATCTATTTCCCTCTGTTTTAACACCTGTTGCACTTGTGCCGCCTGTTGCTTTTCCCTGCCTCTATAAAAAGTGAGCAACAATAAACCCAGTAGCAATGCACTGCCTGTTATTCCGCCGATCCAAAAATTCTTTTCCCGCAACCGGCTCTCCTTTTGTTGTATTTCCACTTTTTGTTCTGCCAACTTACGATCCTTTACCGCCATTTGGTACCGGCTCTCCACCTGTGCTACCTTACTCGCATTATCATAGCCGGTCAGGCTGTCTCGCAGTCTCGAAAATAAGCTTCTGTAGCGATAGGCGCTATCGAACTGGCCCATACCGGCATAGGCTGTAGCCAGGATACTGTAGGCATCGGCAATACTACGCATATGATTCTTTTCCTTTGCCATTTGAATACCTGCTGCCAGGTAGCCCCGGGCCTGCTCATACTGCTTTTGCATAGTATAAATATAGCCCATTATATAATTTGCATTTATGCGTATCCAAAAAGCCTGGGTAAAAGGCGCTGCACCATAGCAAGCCTGCGCGTAATGCAGGGCCTCCCTATAGTCCCCCTTCTCTATTAGAGCACAAGCTATATTATAAGCATTCAAACTAATTATGTCATAATCTCCCCTTCTCCGGCCATACGATAAGCCGAAAGAAGCCACCCTGATAGCGTCATCAAATTTTTTATCAGCAGCATAGACCGCGCTTTTTGATGCCACCAGGTTTACAATGGCCCCGCTATCCCGGTATCGCACAGCCAAACCAATAGCGGTATCGATGTACATTAACGCCTTATCGGTATGTTTAAAATTATTGGCTATTTCTGATAAACCGCTATAGGCAGCGCAGAGGTGATAAACATTTTCGCTCTGTACCATTGGCCATTGTCGTATAGCCTTAAAGAAAAGCGCGGACGCCGAATCCATATTACCAATACTTACATAGGCTTTCCCCGCGAAAACATACACTACAGCCCTGTAAAAACTATCGGAAGCCGGGAAAGCCTGGTCCCTGCACATATTAATAACATGCTCATAATCTCCACGCTGGAGATACAAACCACATAACTGGGCTATCCTGTCCATAGCGGGAATATGAAGCCGGTCATGCGCTATATTAATAGCTTGCTTCTGATAGGCAATAGCCCGGTCATAATCTATTTTCTGCTCATAGTATTTGGACAGCGCGGCTAAAATATCGAGTTGTGCAGGATCGTCACACAGCTTTTCAGACAAGGGCAACAGGGGCAGCAGTAAGACGGCTGCACTATCCGGATAAGACTTCAATAAGGAAATAGCATTATGAGAACGCCTTCTTAAAACATCATGTTCCGCACTATAAAACTTTACCCTGCTAAGCGGAAAATAAAACGCCGTACCGGGTGGACGATCCCGGGCCCGTGCATTATACATACCCAGGATTAAAAAAATAAAAACCGCCAGCATTCCGGCTCCGTTCCCCTTACCCCTAAACTTCCGTATGGTCTTGTTCATACCTCCAATAATAGTACTGTCTTCAAATCTATAACCTTTCTACCTAAAACAATAAGACTTATTGCAATATGGGTATTTTTACACGGTTACCCGAGCAAAATCCCTCAAATAAAAATTGAGGGATTTTGCAGAAGTAAGGGAAGATGCCAATAGATACTTTTGTTCTGGTAAACACAGTATTCCTTCATTACTAAAATATTCATTAATCATGTCGAAATTTCTACTTATGATAGTCATGCTACTGGCTAATATCATAACCCAAGCCCAGCCCTATTACAATCAGACAAAGGCGTTTCTGAATGAAAACAATTTCTGGGTCTTTGCCCATCGTGCCGGCATCGACTTTAGCAGCGGCACAGCCGTATCACAGCAAACAGCCATCAACGGCGGCTCGGGCGAAGGCAATGCATCTGTATCTGATTGGGAAAAGGGCAGCTTGTTATTCTACAGCAATGGCGACAGCATCTGGAACGCCAATCACCAGGCCATGCCCAATGGATTTGGCCTCTACGGCAATGGCACTTCCGGTATCTCATCCCGCCAGGGCGTATGCATAGTGCCGGTACCCGGACAATCAAGTCAATATTACGTTTTCTCGCTTTCCGGACAAGGAACCATCTTTAAAAACCAAACCCACAAAGGCTCTTTATTCTACTCGGTTGTAGACAGGACCCTTGATGGCGGACGGGGTGATATTATACCGGGTAAAAAGAATATTGCGCTCGACACTACATCGCTCAGCGAAGCAATGATTGCAATTGCCGGCAACAATTGCGACATATGGTTACTCGTCCACACGTCAATTGATTTCGGCAAGCCACTCTACAAAGCCTATCACATCACCGAAAATGGTATAGCCTCGCAACCCGTATTATCTGACGGACGAAGAGATGCTTTTCAAGGCTGGCTTAGTGTATCGCCCACAAGAAACAGGATTGCCTTCGGGTCGGGAATCAATTTTTTACCGACCTGGAATTGCGGTATGGAACTCGCCACTTTCAACCCCGCGGAGGGCAAAGTATCGGACATTATAACAATTGCCAATGGAGACGCCGGCGCCGGGGGATGCAGCTTTTCGCCCGATGGAAAAATGTTGTACTTCGACGACCTCTCCTTCGCCCAAGGTGTCCATATTATGCAATACAAAATTGACACCCCGGATTCTGCCACAATAGCCTCATCCCGGTATGTAGTCGGGGCTACTTTAGGCGGCAATGGATATAAACTCTACAACGACACAATATACATGACTCAAGGCTTGCAACCCAGCATATCAACAATAGTCCAACCCAACCTGGCCGGCAGCGCATGTAACTACAAGCAGGCTACTATTACCTTGCCAATCGGCACCTCGGCGCAGGCGCCCACGCTTTGCGCAGAGGTCGTACGCCCTTTATCCTATAGCCATTCGGTACTGTTAGATACAGCCCTGTGCGGCAGCTATTTGCTTAACCCCGGGGTGCAAAGCGACGACATCACCTACACCTGGAATAACAATAGCAGCAATACCAGCATGTTTATCGAAGGCGAAGGCATTTATTGGGTAAAGTATAACTATTCCACCGGGGGATGCTTACACTATCGTATTGATTCGTTTGTTATACAAAAACGTTCTACAGAGCCATTCCCTGTGATTAATGTTGACCAGGACCTGCTGAGCACTACAGCCACCTACACTACCTATCAATGGATGCTGGATGGTGTATTAATAGAAAATGCGACAAATCCTACCCACCGGGCAACACAGAACGGGCTATACCGGGTTATTGTATCAGATAGCTACGGCTGCATCGACACTGCCGACAACTATGAAGTGACCAACCAAACCGGGTTGCACATTATAAACAACCCGGAAAAGATACACGCTTACCCTAACCCTGCAAGTGCTCAATTGTATATAGAAAGCAACGAGGGGTCCATTCACATGCTATACCGGCCGGATGGCAGGATCATCTATCGTGGTAGCGACAAGATACTGCCGCTACAGTCTGTAGCTAACGGAATATATATCCTGGAAATCCGCTCCCAAACAGGCCAATTCGTAAATAGTCAGAAAATTATCAAAATAAGCGAACAACAATAGTGTACATCCCGGCAAGCCCCCCAGGTAGACACAACCATAAAAGCAGTAAAAATGCTATGCGCAACAAAAACATACTAACAACAGGGATTTACAGCGTCGTGTTCCGCATATGTAGTATTGTAGCCCTCCTGCTCCCGGTTCAACCCTTATTGGCTCAACCGGAACAAATATGGATATGGAGTAATGGAGCACTCGATTTCAATGGCGGCAGCGCCTCTGCATTAGCCATCAGGAACAAGCTGTTGCCTACAGAAGCTCACGCCATGGTATGTGACCAGGAGGGGCAGCTACTGTTTTACACTAATGGTAATCAGGCGGCGAACCGGCAGCATACACTCATGC
>JBEBWN010000320.1:0-5070 GCA_040392235.1 Taibaiella helva
AATATAGCAAGTGCCCCGGGAAAAGGTACCAGTGTTAATATAGAATTTTATACGGAATGAAATGTTTGTTGTTATTTTACGGCCTGCAATATTTACTTAATCCTGTTTTTTATAATAGTTTAATCTCCCTGTAATATGGTCATCAACATATTTATTACAGACGATCATCCCCTTGCTATAAAAGGATTGGAAAATATGTTGCATCCATATCCCCAATTCAATATTACCGGTACCTTCTACAATAGTAAAATGTTACTTGCCGGGTTAAAAGAACAGCAACCCGATATCATCCTGCTCGACATCCTGCTTCCTGATGCTGAAGGTAAAGACCTGGCTAAGCTCATCATTGATCAATACCGACAGATAAAAATAATCGCTATCACCAGTCTGGATGCCCCCTCGCATGTCAAAGCAATGATGCGCAGCGGTTGCAGCGGATACCTGCTCAAAAACACAGACCAGGAATCCCTGGTTGAAGCCATAGAGACTGTATATAATGGTAGAGAATATATTGAAAAATCCTTGAGGGAGCAAATGCTCGACAATATGATCCGGTATAAAAAGAAGCAGGACAAATCAAATATACACACCAAAGTGCCACATCTTACCCAGAGAGAACGGGAAGTGCTTTTACTGCTCGTAGACGAATACAGCAACCAGGAAATAGCGGATCAGTTTCACCTAAGTGTCCGTACTGTAGAAGGCTATCGAATGAACCTGATGCAAAAATTTGAAGCTAAAACACTTTTAAGCCTTTTTAAAACTGCTATAGAAATGGGGATTCTTTGAATGCATTTTGTACAGCCCATTCATCCACCCGATAACAAGGGAATGCACCTTCACATTGAGACACAAATAACGGAACATTAAGTTCTTTGCAGTGACAAGGAAACTCGCTGCTGGCACGTGAGTACTCTCGTGTGTCCAACCCACATGCAAAAAAAACGCAACACTTTTACAGCATTGCGTTTCTTGGAAGATGGCATGTTTACTATATTGATTAATTGTAGTGCTATCTATTTCCTGGTTCTTTTTTTCTCTTTGGCTGGCTCCTTTTTTTCTTTGGGTTCTTTAACAGCCTTTGGTTCTTTCTTTTCTTTGGTAGTTTTAGCTCTCTTGGTAGATTTTTTTGCCGGAGCTTGCTGGGGAACGTATTCGAAATCGATCTGTCGTTTTGCTATATTGGTGGATATAACCTGTATTTTTATTTTATCTCCTATTTGAAAGCGGATACCGGTATGCAGTCCTTTCAATGCGTAGTCGCTTTCTATAAAGGCAAATTCATCAAGAGCAACCAGGCTGGCTATCGAGATCATACCCTCGCATTTGTGTTCGACGGTTTCCGCCCAAAAGCCCATACTGGAAACGCCGCTGACCACGGCATCGAATACGTCGCCAACAAACTGCTGCATGTACTCTACCTGTTTGTATTTATTGGCTGATCGTTCCGCTTCCATGGCTTTCCGTTCCTGGTCGCTGCAATGCCGGCACTTTATTTCCATTTTTTTATCCATCCGGATATCATCGTCCAGGCATTGCTGCACAATCCGGTGCACCATTATATCGGGGTATCGCCTGATGGGTGAAGTGAAATGGCAATAGTCTTCAAACCCGAGGCCATAGTGTCCGATATTTTGTGTGGTGTACAGGGCTTTGGCCATGGTACGTATACCTAATTGCTCCAATACATGCTGTTCGGGCTTGCCTTGAACCCCTTGTAGCATTTGGTTGAAGGAACTGGCGATTTTTTCGGGCGAGTTGAGGTTGAGCCGGTGTCCGAAGCGGGATGCAAAGGCGGCAAAAGCGGTAAGCTTATCTTCGTTGGGTACATCGTGCACGCGGTAAGGGAAAGGAATAGCCTGTTTGTTTATACTTTTTTTCCCTACATAGTGGGCTACGGTCCGGTTAGCCAGTAACATGAACTCTTCTATGAGTTGGTTGGCGGCTTTATTTTCTTTGATTTCAATGCCGATAGGTTTGCCGGCATTATCCAATTTAAAACGCACTTCCTGCGATGAAAAATTAATAGCCCCGTTACGGAACCGTTCGGCCCGCAAACTTTGTGCTATGGCATTTAGTTGTGTTATTTCTTTAGCAAAGTCGCCGGAGCCGGTTTCTATTACTTTCTGAGCCTCTTCGTAGGTAAAGCGCCTGTCTGAATGAATTACCGTACGGCCGATCCAATATTGTTTAACTTCTCCTGACGAGGTCATCTGGAAAATGGCGGAGAAGGTAAATTTATCTTCTTTAGGCCGGAGAGAGCATAGTACGTTGGAAATATGTTCGGGCAGCATGGGCAAAACCCGGTCGGGTAAATAAACAGATGTTGCCCTCTGGTATGCTTCCTGGTCCAGGTGGCTTTCCGGTTGAACGTAGTAGCTTACATCTGCGATATGAACACCTATTTCGAAATTGCCGTTCTTTAATTTCCGGAAGGAGATGGCATCATCAAAATCTTTGGCGTCTTCCGGATCTATGGTTATCGTGAGCACCTTCCGGCAATCTTTCCGCTTCTTTATTTCGGCGCTGTCCAGTATATCCGGTATTCTCGCTGCTTCTTCCAGCGCTTCATCAGAGAAGCGTAAAGGGAAGCCCGCTTCCATGAGGATATTTTTCATGGCAATTTCATTTTCCCTTTTGCCGGTCAGAATTTCAATGATCTCCCCTTTGGGACTTTTATCCTTCTTGTCCCATTCCGTAATACGGGCTACAGCCTTATCGCCGTTGCGTGCTCCTTTTAAGGCGTGTAGCGGGATAAAGATGTCTACCTTCATTTTTTCATTGTCGGGTAGCAGGAAGGCAAATTTTTCATTCACTTCCAGGGTGCCGCTGAATTCGGTTTGGTTTCGCTTCCGCACTTCTGTAACAACACCTTCCGGCCGGCCGTTGGAAGCCAGACGTTTGATCCGTACCGAAACGATATCGCCGCTCAGGGCTTGACCCCGGTCTTCGGCGCGTACCAGGATATCCTGCTCCCAACCTTCCGCGATAACGAAACTAAGTCCGCCGAGACGGGATACTTCTATCCGGCCGGTAATTATTTTTCCATCCAAGGGTGATTTTATTTTGGGTTTCTTAGGAGTATTTTTCTGCTTACTTTTTTTCTTCTTATGCATAAATGAGTATTCAGATTTAATGATAAAGGTATATGTGTTTGTATAAAGGTAGGCATACTATGCGCAATAAAACGTAAATTAACTATTATATTTCATTATTGCTATTGCTGTTATATGTTTTAAAACGGATACAGGCAGGCTAAAAAGCTGTGCGGATCATCACGATGGCGATCAAAGAAGGCGGAGGCGATCTCTATGCCGATTTCGCCGCACGCGGATATCCCTTCTCATTTCTGATCACTAATGACGACTTGAGTGCGCGACATGCCTGTTTTTTTTATTCTTACGGCCATGTCTTTTTTTACCACCCTTTTTTCCTTTTCCCGCATGTCGACCGCAGCTTTCGCTGTAGTGTAGCGAAGGGGAAAGTGCAGTGGAGATATCCCGCCGGAGCTTGCCGGATCCTGCCTTTGCTGCATTGTGGTAGCTGTAAGCACTCTACCCATCCTCAGGGGATACCTCCACAAGGTCGGCATGGACGCGTTCATTGGGCAGTCCATCATTTTCTCTGGAAACCGGAAAAGGATGTTGTTTTTCTTTGTTTTGAATCAAAAAGAGGCTGTCCAAAGAATGAGCAGCCTCTTTTTGACATCTGTTATTTATTCCGTTTCGTCACTGTCATAGAAAAGCTGGGCCGATTTATCTTTTGCCAGCTTTTTACCGTATGCGATTTTGGTAATAATGACAAACAGAACTGGGACGAAGAATATGGCCAGCAGGGTAGCAGCCAACATACCGCCTAACACGGTCCAACCGATTGTTTGACGCGATATAGCGCCGGCACCGTCAGAAAATACCAGGGGCAGGATACCCAATATAAAGGCCAGCGAGGTCATAACAATTGGACGTAAGCGTAGTTTTACGGCATCCAGGGTAGCCGGTACCACGGCTATACCACGATCTACTCTTTCTTTGGCGTATTCAACAATAAGGATAGCATTCTTAGCGGCCAGTCCTATCAGCGTTATTAATCCTATCTGAGCGTACACGTTGTTGGTCAGTTTGGGAATAAAGAACAGCGTAAGGATAGCGCCGAAAGCACCGATAGGGACGGCTAAAAGCACAGAGAAGGGGATAGACCAACTTTCGTACAGCGCCGCCAGGAACAGGAATACGAAGGCTATAGACAAGGAGAAGATGATCATTGTGCTGTTGCCTGAAAGTAATTCTTCCCTGGTCATACCGGCAAACTCATAACCATAACCCTCAGGCAGTACTTCTGCCGCCAATTGCTTCAGTGCCTCTATGGCCTGACCGCTGCTATAGCCAGGAGCGGCGTTGCCGTTGATCTCTGCATTTCTGAAGATATTGAAGTGAGAGATCACCGGTGCATTCTCTATGACCTTATAGGTGGTAATGGCGCTCAAAGGAACCATTGTACCGGTATTGTTTTTTACGTAATACTGGGACAGGTCTTTTATATCGCCGCGGAAAGGCATATCGGCCTGCGCTACCACCCTGAAGTTACGGCCGTAACTGGTAAAGTCATTCACGTAAGTACTACCCAGGAATGTTTGCAGAGTTTGATACACGTCGGCAATATTTACGCCCATTTTCTTAGCCAGTTCCCGGTCTACGTCAACATGATAAGCTGGTGTTTTAGCCGTGAAAAAGGAAAATACTCCCTGGAGTTCGGGCCGCTGGTTAGCTGCTGCAACGAAATTGTTGACCACTTGTTCAAACTGCTTTATGTCATCGGTACTGGACCGCTGTTGCAGTTCAAAGGTAAAGCCGCCCGTCTGTCCTAAACCCGGGATAGCAGGCGGGGAAATTACCATAACCCGGGCGCCTTTAATAGCCGCAAACTTTTTGTTGAGCGTGTCCATAATACCCTTTAACTGCAAGGATTTGTCTTTACGGTCATCCCAATGGTCTAGTGATGTGAATACTGTACCGGCGTTGGGTTTCATGGAAAAGTTGATAACATTTAACCCGCCTAGTCCGGCAAAGTGCT
>JBEBWN010000321.1:0-5063 GCA_040392235.1 Taibaiella helva
TTTGATATCCTCCTGTTTATCCAGCTTTTTATTGTCAATGATCTTATCTAATAAGGCTTCATTTTTGCTATCTATCGCTTTATTCAGCGTAGGATTAACCAGCCTTCCGGACCAGCTCAGAAAAAAGTCAGATGATCCGGCATAAGCTTTATTGACTGCCACTTTGTTCTTCAGCAGGAAGGGGTACACCTCGTTATCTAAAGTACGGGTATAGCTCATAATTTTTCCCAGGTTCTCTGTAGAGAAATCAGATTGATTATAGTGCGTTCTGAAGTAAACATTCAATACCTCATCATTGGGTTCATTCAGTCTTGTAGTCTTTTCCAGGTACTTTTCCAGGAAAGCAGCATCGTGATTGCCTTTCCTGAATGCTTCCTGGTAGGCCTCCCATTTCATCGGATCAGCATATTCCGCCTGAGCGGTCTCAGCTCTTCTTAAGAATTCCGGAATTTCTGTATAGCCCATCACACGGTAAACAACAGCTTCATCCTTAGGATCAATATAAAGATTGGTAGGATATCCTGTTACCTTGTATTGCTTAGCTAAGTCAATACCCTCTCCTTTTTCTGCATCTACTTTAAAGTTGATGAACTGCTCATTATGTACTTTACCCACGTCTTCATTCGGAAAGATATTGCGGTCCATCATCTTACACGGCCCGCACCAGGTAGTATAAATATCCATATAGATAAGTTTATTCGCAGCCTTTGCCTTAGCCAATGTGCTTTTCCAGTCACCATTCTCGAATTGAATTCCCTGTCCGTAGGCCATTCCGATTGTGAGCCATATGCCGAAGCATAATAACAATAACCTGTATTTCATATCAAAAAAATTAGGACTATTTAAACACCAAAGATAAGAAGCGACAAATAAATATACATCAACCACACACTTAAAAAATAAGGGTAACAACCATGCTATTATCCTGCTACAGGTGTATCCGGAGTGGCCAATAGTAACTGGTAGAAAGTAAGATCCAGCCATCTGCCAAATTTATATCCGGCTTGCCGCACTTTGCCGCAGTAGGCAAATCCGAATAACTCATGCAAGCGGATGCTGGATCTATTTTCGGCGTCGATTCCGGCTACCAGGCAATGGTATTGCTGATCAGTAGCCCTCTTTATAATTTCCGCTAGCAAGAGCTTCCCCAGACCTTTACCCTGGTGATCCTTATGTATGTAAATAGAATGCTCTATACTGTATTTATAAGCCGGTCGGTCCCTGAAGCTTCCAAAAGTACCCATACCCAATAAATGATTACCCGAATCAACAATGCCGATAACCGGGTAATTATCCCGGCTCTTTTGTTGCAACCACGCTTGTACTTGTGCCAGCGTTCTTGGTTGGTATTCATATAAGGCGGTGGAGTTCAGGATTACCTCATTGAATATATCGGTGATTTCGCCGGCATAGGAAGGGTCACAATCGACAATAGACCTATTGCCAGGTGTACCTATGTGTTTGCTTAACATAACCACGCATCTTTTAGCTATCAATATTAGGTTTTATTTGCGGATTAAATCAATGATATACAAATCCTGTCAGCCGGCAATACTACTACAATTCATTTTTGAATAGCTGACTGCTGCGAACAGAAGAGGCTACCAGAGAAAAATGTCGCTATTTCTATTCCGGGGCCGGAAAGCAGACGCCACATAGATCGGCGTATAGTAACACTACAATATTTATATTTCGCCAAAACGCTCATTTTTTACTAGTTTTGGCGAAATATAATATTTAAAATGGCAAAGCTAACTGGCCGGAAACAGGAAATAGAACTACTACAAGAAGCACTGAATAATGATCATTCAGAGCTAATAGCGATATATGGCAGAAGGCGTGTGGGTAAAACTTTTCTTGTACGTGAATGCTTAGGCAATGAAATGGTGTTTGAAATTTCCGGTTTATACCAGGGAAACATGAGGGACCAATTGGCTAACTTTACGAAAGAGCTTGCTAAAAGGTCAAAGAATCCCAAATTACACATGCTATCCAGCTGGTTTGAAGCCTTTACTTCGCTTGAAATTTACCTGGATAAGTTGAGGTCATCGAAAAAAAAAGTGGTCTTCATTGATGAGTTTCCATGGATGGCCACAGCAAGATCAAAATTTTTGATGGCTTTTGAGCATTTCTGGAATCATTACTGTACCCAACGCCATGATCTGCTCATCGTAATATGTGGCTCTGCCGCTTCCTATATGATTCAAAAGATCATCCGTAACAAAGGCGGACTACATAACAGGATTACCCGGCAAATCCGTTTACTGCCTTTTGATATTTATGAAACGGACCGGTTCCTTAAAAGCCGGGGCATCAGCTACACCCAATATGACATCCTGCAGCTCTACATGGCCATGGGCGGTGTTCCTCATTACCTGGAAAAACTTCAAAAGGGCTTGAGTGTAGCACAGAACATAGATCAGCTCTGCTTTAGCAAAGACGGAGTACTGAAATACGAATTTGATCAATTATATAGCTCACTTTTTGATGATTCGGAAAAACATCTTTCTATAATCAAGGCCTTGGCGGGTGTCAATAAAGGAATGACAAGAGAACAATTGATCAAAAAAGCCAGGATACCAAGCGGTGGCGATTTCTCCCTAAAACTCGCAGAATTGACGGAGTCGGGATTTATCAGTGAATATGCCTATTATGGAAATAAAAAGCAACTTATGCTTTACAGGTTGTCGGATGAATATTCGAAATTCTACCTGAAATTCATTCAAAACAACAGCAATAGTGGCAGGGGTACCTGGCAACGTTTATCCAAAAGCCAAGGCTATATTTCCTGGGCGGGATTTGGCTTTGAAACCATCTGTTTAAAACATATCGCCCAGATCAAAAAAGCACTCCGGATCGATGCTATTTTTTCTACCAACAGCAGCTGGTTCAATGCACAGGCACAGGTTGATCTGCTGATTGACCGTGACGATCATATTATGAACCTGTGCGAAATGAAATACTATAATGCCCCTTTTACTATAGACAAAAGATACTATTTGAACCTGAAAAATAAAATGGATGCATTACAGCAGGAAACAAAAACACGGAAAAATATTTTTCTGACGATGGTGACCACATTTGGACTAAATGAAAATAAATACAGCAGGGAACTGGTGCAAAACACCGTTGAATTAAATGACCTGTTTTCAGAATGAAGTAATCTATAATCCGCCAAAACTATAAATTTTAAGGAGTTTTGGCGAGTTATAATACTTAGACAGGGTAGACTTTCATTACTGGCCTTTCCTTGCTGTATCTACCTGGGAGTTTCATTCGCACCTGGGGATTGATATTGCTTCAGCAGTATTGTACCCAAATGTTAGCGCTAAAGCGATAACAGCAGAAGTATGGTAATGACCATGGTATAATGGTATAGAGGCCAGCCAGGTGGTGGTGGCTTAAGCCCGGTTGATCATTATAGACACTTCTACTCCTTTTACAGCTGCTTGCAGCATGACCAGGCAAGGGGTTGGCCGGATAGTCCCAACTTATAAACCAGGCTGTCATGCTGCAAGCATCTGTTGCCCCAAGATTACCTTCGGTGAGAAAGTTCCTACAGCGTGACAAAGATAAGGGCTAGCTCTAGCTACGGGTAGGAACTAACAACGTTGACAAGCGTTAAGCTGCTGCCGCTACATAAAACTACCTTTAGTAAGAAAGCGCCTGGTTTAAAACTATCCTAAAAATATTCCATTTTAAAAAGAAACATTATAAAGTACAAAATGTGGCATCTTTTTTGTATTTTTTGTTTTTATAACGGTTAAACAGGCTATATGGCACAAAGGAAGAGCGCGCAGGCACCTACCCGGGAGAAAAAAAGAAGGTGGCTTCGGATAGCATTATACATAGGCGCGATTATTTGTTTGTTGTTACTCATAGCATGGGCCCTCCTCTATTACTATGTATATCAAAACAAAAAGCCGCTGATCAAAAAGATCAACTCCGAAGTAAGTAACCAGCTCAGTGGTCAATTCGCCATAAAAGACCTGGATGTAGTATTCTGGAAAGATTTCCCATCTGTTTCCATAAGACTCAAAGAGGTGACTCTTGTCGATTCTTTGTATGTGCAACATAAGCAGGCACTATTTGAAAGCAGGGAAATATTCCTGAAGGTGGATCTCTTTTCTATATTATCGCGGAAGCCGGAGATCGATAAAATATCACTTACTGAAGCCTCCTTTCACTTATTCACCAACGCTGATGGTTATTCCAATAAGTATGTGCTGTCACCCAAAACAAAAAAGAAACTTGAAAAACAGGAACAGAAAAAAGACTTCTATATTCAAAACATCAACCTGGACAATTGCCACTTGCTGGTAGAAGATGCGATAAAGGAAAAACGAATCGAAGCGATGATCTACCGCCTTGATGCCGTAGTGGATAATACCGACAGCAGCATGAATATAAAGGCGCCCATTGATGCACATATCGGACAATTAGGTTTTAATCTGGGAAAAGGGGCTTTCCTTATAGACCAGCGCCTGAAGGCTGACCTGGAACTCATATACCATAGGGACAGCAGGCAGCTTACCCTGCCTTTACAACCGGTAAACGTATCAGGGGAAGACCTGCGCCTTGGCCTTATATTCCGCTTTGGCGACAAGCCTGCCAATTTTGAGTTGGAAGTGGAAGACGATGCCATTCTGATGAAAAAAGGAATCAGCTTTCTGAATGCGCATATTGCCAAAAACTTCAAACATATAGACGCAAGGGATCCGCTGGCGGTACATGTAAGCGTTAAAGGAAAATTAGTACCTAAAGATAAGCCCTTGGCCAGGGTGGATTGGAGCATGGTCAACAACCGCTTAATCACCCAGTATGGCAATATTGACAGCGCTACGTTTTCAGGGTATTTTTTTAATAATTACGAGGAAGGGAAGGGTTATGTTGACGCCAACTCGGTGATCTGTGTTCCTAAAATAACAGGGCTATATAATGGTAATATACCATTTTCGGGCGATTCGATCCGGGTGCACGGTTTCACAGACCCTCATTTGACCGCTAATGTTCAGTCAAAATTCCAGGTAAGCGCCTTAAATGAACTGCTGGGTAACTCCTTC